>NZ_JASCPA010000021.1:0-67039 GCF_029959715.1 Pseudomonas sp. PS02288
CGCCTGCACGGCGCTGGCGGCGCTACCGATCTCGGCGGACATCTTCTCGATGTTCGCCACCGACTGGCCGACCACGATGCGCGCCTGGCTGGCCTCGTCATGGGCGCTCTGCGAGGCCTGCGCGGCCTGGCTGGCGTTGCGCGCGACCTCCTGCACGGTCAGGCCCATCTCGTGCACCGCGGTGGCGACCATGTCGGTCATCTGCTGTTGCTGGCCGGTGCGCCCGGCGGTGTTGTCCACCACCTTGGCGACGTGGCCGACCGCGGTGCGCAGCTGGGCGCTGGTCGCCAGCACGTCGCCGATCAGTTGCCGCTGGCTACCGATGAAGCGGTTGAAGCCACGCGCCAAGTCGCCCAGTTCATCCTTGCGGCTCTCGTCCAGGCGCCGGGTGAGGTCGCCACCGCCGCCGCCGATCTCCACCAGCGCCGCGGTGACCTGCAGGATCGGCCGCACCAGCCCGCGCGCCAGGAGCACCACCAGCAGCAGCGAAAGCAGCGCCACGCCGAGCCCGGTCAGGCTGGTCAGCAGCAGTGCTTGGCGCGCCGCGCCGTACACCTGTGTTGCCGGCACTTCGGCGACCAGCAGCCAGCCGAGGCTCTTCAGCGGTCGCGCCAGGGCCAGGTAGTCCTCGCCATCACGGCTGAACGGCACCGCCTGGGTCGAGCCGCCGAGCAGCGCCTGCTCGGCCTGGCCGCCAACCAGATCGCGCAGCTCGCGGGCGTCGTTGAACTCGGCCTGCGGATGCACCTTGACCCGGCCGTCGGCGGCGACCAGCAGCACGCGGCCGCGCTCGCCGAAGCGGAAGTCGCTGATCAGCCGCGACATCGCATCCAGGCCGAAGCCCAGCCCGGCGATGCCCAGCGGCTTGCCGTTCTGGCTGACCCGGTAGTTGATGAACAGCGTCGGCACGCGGGTCGACTTGTCGATGTCCACCTGCACCGTGCGCTCGACGCCCGAATCGAGCATCGAATAGAACCAGTCGTTCTCCGCCGGGCCGCGGGTGAGGGTGCGATCCAGGCCCTTCTCGGTGAAGTAGTGGCCGCTGCCGAGGGCGACGATGAACGTGGTCAGCGCCTTCTGCTGCACCTCCACACCCTTGAGGTAGCGCAGGAAGGCGTCCTGGCGCTCCGGCGCCTCGCCCTCGCCCAACCACTCCTGGACCATGCTGTTGCCGGCGATGTCGCGCGCCGCGGTGACCGGTTCGGCGAGCAGCCGTTCGAGGTCGTTGCCGACCGCCGCCACGCTGGCCGGCAGGGCGTCCTCGACCAGCGCCTGCTCGGCCAGGCGATCGACCACCAGCGAATAGATGGCGATCACGATGAGAATACTGACCAACAGGGCGGCGCCCATGCTGAGGGTCAACTGCCACTGAATACTGCGTTGCCAGAGGCGCATGCATGACTCCTGGGGAAAAACGGAAAAAGTGTTTGGGGGCGACGGGGCCCGGATTGTTCTTGTGGAGGCGCTATCGGCTGAATCGATGCAGCTCTTGAGCCAGTCCACCGGGAACGGATGAAAATCCGATGGCTGTCGCTCAGTCGAGCAGGCTGAACTCGACGCGCGCGGTCTGCCCGCTTTCGTCGAGCACGCTGAGCTGGTGATGGCCGGGACGGCTCAAGGTCGGGGTGAGGGTTTCCTCGCCCTGGCTTTCGCCCAGTGGCTCGCCGTCGAGGAACCACCAGCGCCGCCCGCCGCCGCCCAGCGCACCGAGGCGTAACTGCAGCGCTTCGCCGCTATTTGCCGGACGGCGTAGCTGGTCGCCCTCGCGCACGCCGACGATGGACAGCCCGGGCGCGGCGTCGGGCAGTTTCGGCGGGCAGCCCGGGTCGATCACCGGCAGCCGCGCGGCACGTCGCTCGCGCCGCGCCAGCCAGGGCTCCAGCGGCGCCGGCCAGAGCGCCACCGGTTGCGCGCGGGCGCCGGGGCAATCGGCATCCACCCGCCGCCCGGCCGGATTCAGCCAGACCGTCTGCAACAGGCCCAGGCCGAGCGGCTGGTCGCCCGCCGCCAGGGTCGGCGGCGTGGTGCCGTCCAGTGTCCAGGCGAAGCGCTGACGCCGGCAGTTGGGGTCGCTCTTCGCCAGGGGCTGGCCCAACGGCCAGCAGATCGCCGCGACGCCGACGCTCGCCGGCTGCGTATCGCCCGACGGCGGCAAGCCGCGCTGCGCGTCGCGGTTGACCAGGATGTCGTGCACCTGCAGCAGCAGGGGCGCTGCCGAGGCCAGGCCGAATTGGCCGGGCACCGGCGTGCCGTCGGGCCGGCCGATCCACACGCCGATCAGGTAGCGCGGGCCGACGCCGATGGCCCAGGCGTCGCGAAAGCCATAGCTGGTGCCGGTTTTCCAGGCCAGGCCGGAACGCTGCACCAAGTTGGCGCGCGGGTCGCGGTCCGGGCGCGCCTGCCCGGCGAGGATGCGCCGCACGATCCAGGCCGCGCCGGGCGACAGCAGGCGCCGTTCGAGCAGCGGATCGTCGGGCTGGAAACGCAGCCGCGCCACTTCGCCACCGCGGGCGAAGGCGCTGTAGCCGCTGACCAGCTCGTCGAGGCGGCTGCCGGCGCCGCCGAGAATCAGCGCCAGGTTCGGCTCGGCCAGCGCCGGCAGGGCCAGCGGTACGCCGACGTTGCGCAGCTCGCCGGCAAAGCGCTTCGGCCCGTAGGCTTCGAGCAGTTGCACCGCCGGCAGGTTGAGCGAGGCCGAGAGCGCCGCGCTGGCCGCCACCGGCCCGTTGAACCCGGAGGCGAAGTTGCCGGGGCGGTAATCGCCATAGCGCCGCGGCACGTCCTGCAGCAGGGATTCGGAATGGATCAGCCCGGCATCCAGCGCCATGCCGTAGAGAAAGGGCTTCAGCGTCGAGCCGGGCGAGCGTTGCGCGGCGACCATGTCGACGTGGCCGAAGCGCGCGCGGTCGCTGAGGTCCACGGAGCCCAGGTAGGCGCGCACCGCCATGCTCTGGTGCTCGACCACCAGCAGCGCCGCCGAGGTGCGCTCCGGCAGCCGCGCGCGCCAGCCCAGCAGGAAGTCTTCCAGGCGCCGCTGCAGCGCGGCGTCCAGGGTGCTGCGGATCAGCGGCGGGCTGCCGGGGCGATTCAGCCGCCGCGCCAGCAGCGGCGCCAGTTGAGGCTGCTCGCGCGGCGCCAGCAGGACGGGCTCCTGCAGGGCCTCGTCGACCGCCTGCGCCGGCCACACCGCGAACTGCCGCAGGCGCTGCAACACCTTGTCGCGCGCCGCCTGGGCCCGACGCGGGTGGCGGTCCGGACGCAGCCGGCTGGGCGCCTGGGGCAGCACCGCGAGCAGCGCGGCTTCGGCGCGGGTCAACTGCGCCGGCGGCTTGCCCAGGTACGTCCAGCTCGCCGCGGCGACGCCCTCCAGGGTGCCACCGAAGGGCGCGCGGTCCAGATAGAGCGTGAGGATCTCATCCTTCGACAAGTGCCATTCCAGCTGCGCGGTGCGCCAGACCTGGCGCAGCTTGCCGGCGAAGGTACGCGGGTGCGGATCGAGCAGACGCGCCACCTGCATCGACAGCGTGCTGCCGCCGGACAGCACGCGGCCGCCGCTGAGGTTCTGCCAGGCGGCGCGGGCGACGGCCAGCGGATTGACCCCCGGATGCCGGTAGAACCAGCGGTCCTCGTAGGTCAGCAACGCCTCCAGGTAATACGGCGAAACCTCGTCCAGGCGCACCGGGTAGCGCCACACGCCGTTGGCATCGGCGAAGCGCCACAGTGGCGTGCCATCCTCGGCGAGCACCACGCGCGCCAGGTCGTCGCCCGGCAACGGCAGCGGAAACAGACGATCGGCCAGCCACAGGCCGGCGAGCAGCGCCAGCAGTAGCCCGCCGCTTCGCTTGAGCCAGCGCGGTACGCGCCGCTTAGACATGCGCGACTCTCGCCACACACAGGGAACTCGCGAGCCTGCGTGACAGCCAAAGCCTCGAAGGAGCGCTTCGCGCACAGCGCGGCGCCTGCATGGACCTCACAGGGAACCTCATATGCAAGTAGATTTCTTCGAGACGCTCGGCCAGATGCTGGGCTCGCTGATCCGTTTCATCGTCGACAGCCTGGACTGGCTGTTCAGCCTGTTCGCCGTCGCCGGGCACAACTTCGTCGATGGCCTGGCCGCCGCGCTGGGCATGGACCGCTCGATCCTCAACATCGCCGCCCTGATCCTCGGCCTGATCCTGCTGGTCGGGGCGTTTCGCGCCTTCTTCGGACGGTCGATCATCAGCGGCATCATTCTCCTGCTGCTGGCGCTCTGGCTGCTCAGCTTCATCATCAATTGACGTCCCGATGCGCCGCGCAGCATAGCGCAGCGGTGCATCCCGACCCACTGCAGCGATACCGACTCGCACCGCGGCGCAAGCCTCCCGCGACCGCTTTCGGTTAAACTGCGCCCTTCGCCTTTTCCAATAACGATCAGCCTGATGCCCAAGACGTTCCACGAATTTCCCCGCGAGCGCCCGTCCACTCCCCTGCTCGACCGCGCTGCGACGCCGGAAGAGCTGCGCCGCCTGGGCGAGGCCGAACTGGAAACCCTCGCCGACGAACTTCGTCAGGACCTGCTCTACAGCGTCGGGCTGACCGGCGGTCACTTCGGTGCCGGCCTCGGCGTGATCGAACTGACCATCGCCCTGCACTACGTCTTCGACACCCCGGACGACCGCCTGGTGTGGGACGTCGGCCACCAGGCCTACCCGCACAAGATCCTCACCGGCCGCCGCGAACGGATGGCCAGCCTGCGCATGAAGGACGGCATCGCCGCCTTCCCGCGGCGCAGCGAGAGCGAGTACGACACCTTTGGCGTCGGCCATTCCAGCACCTCGATCAGCGCCGCCCTGGGCATGGCCATCGCCGCGCGGATGCAAGGCAGCGGGCGCAAATCCATCGCCGTGATCGGCGACGGCGCGCTCACCGCCGGGATGGCGTTCGAGGCGCTGAACCATGCACCGGAAGTCGGCGCCGACATGCTGGTGGTGCTCAACGACAACGACATGTCGATCTCGCGCAACGTCGGCGGCCTGTCCAACTACCTGGCGAAGATACTTTCCAGCCGCACCTACACGAGCATGCGCGAGGGCAGCAAGAAGGTCCTCTCGCGCCTGCCCGGCGCCTGGGAAATCGCCCGCCGCACCGAGGAATACGCCAAGGGCATGCTGGTTCCCGGCACGCTCTTCGAGGAACTCGGCTGGAACTACATCGGCCCCATCGACGGCCACGACCTGCCGACGCTGATCGCCACCCTGCGCAACATGCGCGACCTCAAGGGCCCGCAGTTCCTGCATGTGGTAACGAAGAAAGGCAAGGGCTTCGCCCCGGCCGAAGTCGACCCCATCGGCTACCACGCGATCACCAAGCTGGAGCCCGCCGACAGCCCGGCCGGCGTGGCACCGGCGACGAAGAAGGTCGCCGGGCCGAAGTACTCCGGCGTGTTCGGCCAATGGCTGTGCGACATGGCGGAAAGCGACCCGCGGCTGGTCGGCATCACCCCGGCGATGAAGGAAGGCTCCGACCTGGTGGCCTTCAGCGAGCGCTTTCCACAGCGCTACTTCGACGTCGCCATCGCCGAGCAGCACGCGGTAACCCTCGCCGCCGGCCTCGCCTGCGACGGCGCCAAGCCGGTGGTGGCGATCTATTCGACCTTCCTGCAGCGCGGCTACGATCAGTTGATCCACGACGTCGCGGTGCAGAACCTCGACGTGCTGTTCGCCATCGACCGTGCCGGCCTGGTCGGCGAAGACGGCCCGACTCACGCCGGTAGCTTCGACCTCGCCTACCTGCGCTGCATCCCCGGCATGCTGGTGATGACGCCGAGCGACGAGAACGAACTGCGCCGATTGCTCTGCACCGGTTACCGCTTCGAAGGTCCCGCCGCCGTGCGCTACCCGCGCGGCAGTGGACCGAATGCGCGGATCGAGCCGGGCCTGGAGCCGCTGGAAATCGGCAAGGCGTTGGTTCGCCGCCAGGGCAGCCGCGTTGCCCTGCTGGTGTTCGGCGTGCAACTGGCCGAAGCGCTCGCCGTCGGCGAAACCCTGGATGCGACGGTGGTCGACATGCGCTTCGTCAAACCGCTGGACGAAGCCCTGCTGCGCGAACTCGCCGACAGCCATGAGCTGCTGGTGAGCATCGAGGAAGGCAGTGTGATGGGCGGCGCCGGCAGCGCGGTGAACGAATTCCTCGCCCGCGAAGGCCTGCTCAAGCCGATCCTCAACCTCGGCCTGCCGGATCGCTACGTCGAGCACGCCAAACCGGCGGAGATGCTGGCAGAATGCGGCCTCGACGAAGCCGGTATCGAAGCGGCGATCCGCCACCGCCTGGCGCGCTGAGGCAGCCGACTCCGGCGGTCTGCATTGGTGGCTGACGCGTCAGTTGCCCGATCTCGCCGCGCCATTGACCTTCGCCGCCGCCGGCGGACTGCTGCTGGCCTTCTGGGCGTTCAGCCTGCGCGCGCGGGCGCGCTCGCTGCAGGCGCTGTCGGACTTCTTTCTGGACACCGCCGAATGTGGCGCGCCACTGAGCAATCGCCTGGCGCTGGAGCGCTTCGCCAGTGACGAAGCGGGCACCCTCGCCGGCTGGGTGAACAGCTTCGTCGACAAGATGGACCACACTATGCAGGGCATCGTCACCGCCGGCAGCGCGCTGCACGAGACCTCCACCGGGCTGACGCGCACCGCCACCAACGCCAGCCAGTGCGCCGCTCAGGGCCAGGCGGCGGCCGTATCCACCGTGCGCACGATGCTCGAGGTCAACCAGAGCATCGGGCAGGTCGCCGAGCACATCCGCGACAGCGAAAGCGCCTCGCAGCACGCGCTGAGCATGACCCGCAAGGGCGCCAGCGCCGTGCAGCACAACGCCGACGACGTCGCCCAACTGGCGGATCGCATCGAACAGTCGAGCCAGGCACTCGAAGCCCTCAGCCGGCAAACCGAGAAGATCCAGCACATCAGCGAGGCGATCCGCGGTATCGCCGATCAGACCAACCTGCTGGCCCTCAACGCCACCATCGAGGCGGCGCGCGCCGGCGAAAGCGGTCGCGGTTTCGCCGTGGTGGCCGATGAAGTGCGCAACCTGGCCCGACGCACCGCGCAGGCCACCCAGGAAATTGCCACGACGCTGGGCAGCCAATTGGCGATGCACAGCTGCCAGCAGGCGGCACAGAGCAGCGTGGCCCGCTCGTGCGCCAACGAGGCACTCGAACGCATTGAGGAGGAAGTGGCCGGCATGCAGGACCGCCTGGGCCAGATCAGCCAGGCCATGACGCTGCAAATGGGCCAGTTGCAGGCCGTAAACGGTCAGGCCCAGGCCATCACGGGCGCCGCCGAACACAGCAGCCAGAGTGCCGGGGAACCCCTGCAGGCGGCACAGTCACTGGCGCAGCTGGTACTCGACCTGCACAAGACCGCCAGCCGGCTCAGCCGCGAAGAGAAATCGGGCAACGCTGCGCCCGGCCCGCCCTTGCAGACGGCGACGCCCATACCTGGCCGCGTGGCGCACTGAACGCCGCAATGAACCCAGGAGATCGATCGAGGCCCGCGAAGGCGGGCCTCTTCGTTCCTAAGCAGGGCTTCAAAGCGCTGGAGTCCAAGTCATCCCGAGCAAAGCGGTTCGTCCCAGCTCTTCGTATCGATAGGGCACGCTGGTGAAGGACGCGTCGTAAGCGGTGCCAAGGGTCTGGTAGTAATTATGGTCAAGCAGGTTGTCGATCTTTAGATCAAACCTTAGATCCGGGCGCGCTTGCCAAGCGCTGCGCAGGTCAAGCAGTCCATACCCTGCGATCTCCTGATCGTTTGCCACGTCGTTCCACGTATGGCCGATCAGTTGCCAACTGGCACCGACGCTGTAGTCGCCGAAGCGGCGGTCCAGGTCGAGCTTGAAACTGTTCTCAGGGCGGCGTGGCAGGCGGTTACCAGCACTGCTCCCACTGCTGGCGTTGCGGGCGTCCACCAGAGTGAAGCTAGCCTGGGCCTGCCAGCCAAAAAAGTCCTGCGCAAGGCTCGCCTCGAAACCATGGATGCGAGCCTTGTCTATGTTCATCGGCGGATACCCCACGATCGCATCATCGATGGTGGTGCGGTATAGCGACAATTCAAGGCGCGTGGCTTTGGCCAGCTGGCTGCGCCACTGCAGCTCGAAGCTACGTGCCTTTTCAGGATCAAGATCAAGGTTGCCCCCGCCAAAGGGGTCGTACAGATCGTTGAAGGTCGGCGCGCGGAATGCTTCGCTATAAGACGCGATCAGGTCGTTGTCGGGATTTAAATGATAAGTGAATGCGCCGTTCCAACTGGTATGGCTGCCATAGGCCTGATTATCGTCGTAGCGTGCACCCAGTTCGGTAGAGAAGCTGCCGGTCTCGATGCGATGCAGAACAAAGAAGCCGTGGTTCCAACGCGAATCCTTGATAAAAGCGTTGTCGCTGTTTAGCCGGTCCTCATACCAATCGGCTCCCAGCTGGAGTCGCTGGGCGTCGGTGAGTTCGAACTGGTTCACCCAGGATGCCTGGTCGCGATAGGTGTTGTAGACCGAGTTTCCATAGGACGCATGAGAGGTCTGCCTGTCTTCGGCGTGCCCTAGTTCAACACGACCACTCCATTGATCGTTCATTTCTGCTTCGAGAAATGCGCTACCGCTGGAAAGCTCAAAATCGGTATCCGCCGGGGTGGTCGGGTAATCGGAGTTGTCGTATTCACTCTGGCCACTCTGGCGCAGCAGGCTGATACCTCCGTTCAACGTATCGCTGAAACGATGTGACAGGCTCAGGCTGAATGCCCTGTTGCGGTAGGCACTGTCATCGCTTCCGGGAAGGTCGGTTCGCTGAGTGCCCACGGTCTCGCCAAGGGATGCACTGAGGTCGAAGCGGGTTTCCTCATCTCCGCCCGCGATGCCCAGGCTGCGCTCGAAGGTGCCATGGCTGCCAATCCCGAAGTGAAGGCGTGGGGTCAGTCCAGCATCTCCTCGACGGGTAAATATCTGCACCACGCCCCCAATCGCGTCTGCGCCGTACAGTGCGGAGCGGCCCCCTCGCACCACCTCCACACGTTCGATCTGGTTGAGATTCAGGTTCTCCAATGCACTGGTGCCACTGGAGGCGCTGGAGATGCGTACGCCGTCCACTAGGACCAAGGTCTGAGCGCTGCTCGTGCCCCGCATAAACAGCCCGGACAGGCTGCCCGGCCCACCATTGCGCGCGATACTCACACCCGGAGCATGACGCAGCAGGTCCAGTACGTCGCTTGCCTGCAGCCGCTCGATGTCGGCGCGGGTGAACACGGTGCTGGCGGCGGAGCTCTGGCTGCGCGCCTCGACGCTGCGATTGGCGGTGACCAGCAGTTCGTCGAGTTTCAGCGCGTCGTCCTGCGACGGGGTTTCGGCCAGGGCCGGCAGGGTCGGCAGCAGGGCCAGGGTCAAGGCGAGGCGGGAAAGCGTCATGGGAAATCCTCAAGGTCGGCGAGACGTTCGAGGAGGGCAGGCAGACGCGGGCCGTTTCGTGCGCGGGCCGACGCCTGATGGTGTCGCCCTCCGCAACACCAGTGGCATTCCGCCGTGGCCGGTCTCCGGGCTCTCGACGCGGCTCGCGCTCGCCTTCCCATGCATGCGCACAGTGGCCGTTGAGCGGAGTGCGATCCGGGCGGATCGCGGTCGATTACCGTTGCGGGGGCAGCGCCGGGTTTGCCCAGTAAGACTGGGGCGCACCGGCTTCCCGATTAACGCCGGCCCTGTGGCCCGCGTACCTCGGCGGAAATGAAAACGTCGCGCACCTTAGTCGGCGCCCTCGAGGAAAACAAGGACGCTGCGTCGGCCCGGAGGCGGGATGTGGTCGCGCGGGTAGCCTACGGAGCGGCTTCGGCCGGCTTCTTCGTCACCACCTACAGGAACTGCGGGCCCTAGAGCGGCGCCTGTCAGACCCAGTCCTGGGCCTTCATCTCGCTCTTCAGGTAGGCGTAATAGACCGGCGCGGCGACCAGTCCGGCGATGCCGAAGGCGGCCTCGAACACCAGCATCGCCAGGAGCAGCTCCCAGGCCTTGGCGTTGATCTGCCCGCCGACGATCCGCGCATTGAGGAAGTACTCGACCTTGTGGATCAGGATCAGGTACGCCAGCGCGCCCACGGCGACCCAGAGCGACAGCGAGAAACCGACGATGAAGATCGCGGTGTTGGAGATCAGGTTGCCGATCACCGGCAGCAGCCCGACGACGAAGGTCAGCACGATCAGCGTCTTGGTCAGCGGCAGGTGAATGCCGAACAGCGGCAGCACACCCATCAGGAAGACCCCGGTGAACGCCGTGTTGAGCAGGGAAATCTTGAACTGGGCGAAGACGATGTTGCGGAACGCCGCGGTGAACCGCGTCACCCGCACCAGCAGCTCGCCTGCCAGCGGCTTGAGCGTCTGCGGATCGGGCAGGCGCTGCAGCGCGACCACGGCGCCGAGGATCATGCCGATCAGCACGGTGACGAACAGATGCGCCGCGCCCTTGCCGAGCAGTTGCAGCTCGCCGACGTGACGGCGCAGCCAGTCGTGCAGGGTCAGGCGGACGTCGTCGACGTTGGCCGGCAGGTAGGCCACCAGCCCCTCGGGCACCTGCTCGCGCACGCGGTCGACCACGCCCATCAGCTTGCCGAGCATCTGTCCCGGATTGTTCAGTTCCAGCAGGGCGAAGGAGAACGCGCTGGCGAACGCCAGCGTCAGCACCCCGACGACCATGACGCCGAGCAGCCCGACCGTCAGCAGACGCCCGAGATGACCAGCGAACAGGCGTTGCAACAGCGGCGCCAGGCTGTTCACCAGTTCGAATACCAGCAGCCCGGCGAGCAGGCTCGGCAACAGTTTGAGCGGCAGGACGAGAATCAGGGCGATGCCCAGAATCAGCAGACTGGCGTAGCAGAAGGTGCGGCGGGAGGAATTGCTCATGAAGTCCTGATCGGATGACGGCCTGACAGCGACCGACAATCTGCCAGCAGTCCCCGCACATTGCCAGCCGCATGAAATGACAAAATTTGACCTGGGCCGGCAGCGGCAGGAAAAGACGCCGGGGAAACTCCCAAGACGCTGGCCCCGTGCCTTCATGCTAGACGCCATACTGCCGAAAAAGCCCGCTTCAGGGCCGTTCCTGCCGCTTCGTTGAAGCCGCCGTCCGCCGTTGAAAAAAATCTAATTCAGCAAAAATAACGGCTTACTTCTCAAAGACGAATTCCCAGGCAACCTTTTGCCGGGAAGGGGGGTCGATTGGCTTATGAATAACCACCTGCTAACCAACCCTGCACGGATTGTCGGTGCCGCTCGCTGCCCCCGGGCAATCCTCTCCTTCGCGAAAACCGGTGCGCGGCACGCGGCTGTCCGCCGTGGCGCGCACTCGGGCTTTACCCTGATCGAGGTGATGATCACCCTGGTCATCGTGGCGATCCTCGCCGGCATCGCCCTGCCCAGCTACACCAGCTATATCACCAAGAGCAAGATCAGGACCGCGCAGGCCGACCTGGTGGCGCTCAGCCTGAACCTGGAAAACCACTTTCAGCGCCAGCTGACCTATCCCACCAGCACGACCTCGAACACCGCCGAGACCAAGGCGCTGTTCACCGGCTGGACCCCGGCGCAGGCCAGCGACTTCAGCTATACCCTGAGTACCGCCACGTCCACCACCTATACCGTGACGGCCACCGGCACCAGCAGCAACCTGAGCGGCTGCACCATCAGCCTGACCAATCTCAACGAGCGCAGCGTATCCAACTGCGGGAGCTTCACGGGATGGCAATGAGGCAGGACGCCGGGGGTTTCACGCTAGTGGAAGTGATGATCAGCCTCGCCGTCATGCTGATCCTGCTGATGGCGGCGATCCCGATGACGATTTCCTGGAGCAACAGCGCCAAGCAGCGCGACGCCGCCGGCTTGCTGCAGCAAGGACTGTCGCGGGCCAAGGCGCTGGCGTTGCGCAATCCCGGCGCGGTGGGCGCGGGCATGCCGAGTGCGGCGCTGTGCCTGAGCGGCGGCACGCTCAGCGTGCTGCGGCTGGCACGTGACGTGACCTTCAGTTGCACGCCCGAGGCGGACGAGGATGTGCAATGGTCCGCGGTGATACCGAGCGCCGCCAGCATCACGATCGGGGGAGAGGATTTCCAGTGCCTGGCACTGGACAACCGCGGGCTACCGGTAACGGTCAGCGGTTGCGTCGAGACCAGCACCGGCACCTTCAACGTGATTGTCGGCAGCGAGGATTCGCTGGATGTCACGCTCATCTGATGGCGGTCTCCGCCCCGCCAGACAGCGCGGCGACATCCTGGTCGAATCGCTGATCGGCGTGGTTCTGATGAGCATCATCGGCCTGGGCATGTTGGCGGTGACCTCGCGGGTCGAGGTCAGCCATCGTTACAGCAACGCACAAGGACTCGCGGTGGGACAGATGCGCAATCTGCTGCAGCAATACGGAAACGAACTGTGCAGTGACTCGAGCCTGGCGGTGATCACCCTGCCGCCCAACGATCAGGTCTTCAACCTCCAGGTGACCTGCGCGACGCCGACCATCAGCGTGAGGGGCGTGGCGCTGGAGAGCCCGCCGGACACGGTGACGCTGAGCACGCCGGACGAGGCGTCGGACTATTTCGGCGGTGTGGTGAAGGTGGGTGAGAACTAGGGCGCGCCCGCAGGCCGGGATCACGCTGATAAGCATGATGATCGGCCTGGTGATCTCCTCGCTGAGCATCCTCGCGATGCTCTCGCTGTATCGCAACCTCGTGCATCAGGCGGCGGACTCGATCGTCCACTCCAACCTCGACGGCCAGGTGGCGGCGGGGCTGCTGACGGCGCAGATCGAACTGCAGAGCGCGGGGTTCGGCATCCCCTCGGCAGCGGTGAACCAGGACCTGATGCTGCTCGCCGGAGCCAGCCTGACGCCCGGCGGCATGCTCAGCGGTACGATCCAGAACATCCTCGGCAGCGAGCAGGAGGGCGAGGCCATCGTCTGGGGCAGCAATCCGACCCGCAGCACCTACCTGTGCAGCGCGCTGCTGGCGCGCGATGGCGGGCTGATCCTGCTGCGCGGCAAGCCCTGCGCGGCGGCGATCCAGTTCTCCAGCGTCGACTGGCTGGGCGAAAGCGTCGCGCTGATCGCGCCAGGCACGCTCAATGCAAGCCAGGCGGTGAGCATCAAGACCCAGGTCAACGCCTGTTGGCCGTACGGAAAGAGTTTCGCCAACCCGGCGGTGCAGGTGGTCATCAGCGCCGGCGGAAGCACCCTGAACACCGATACCGCCTACGCGGCGTCGAGCTACACCGTGTGCCTACCCAATCTCGCGCCACCTTGACGGACCTGTTTCGATGAGCGCCAAACGGCCCTTCCGGCTATCCCGCCAGCGCGGCATGGCGACACTGCTGATCATCCTGATGACCGGGCTGGCGCTGACCGCCACCGCGGTCGGGGTGATGTATGCCGTGCGCGGGACCCAGGAGAAGGCCCTTTCGGTGCACAGCGCGACCCAGGCCCAGCAGATCGCCTGGGGCGGCGTCGAGATGGTGCGCAGCTACCTGCTGACCCTCGATGACGCCACCCTCATGTCGCTGCGCGGCGAACTGCCGATCAGCGGCGTCGAGGGGCTCAGCGCGCGCATCGAGGGCGCGCCGGTGAAGAACGCCAACGACTTCAGCCTGGTGGTCGACATCACCGGCACCTCCGCCGGTGGCAGCCATGCGGAAGCCCGGTCCACCGTGCAGGCGGTGTTCATCGTCACCACCGCGCAGGACGACGGCGAAAGCGCGCCCATCGGCGTGCAGGGTGCGGTGAACATCAACGGCGACCTGAACATGAGCGGCAACGTCGCCGCGGTGGGCTTCAACAACACCAGCTTCAACGTCAACGGCAACGTCAACCTGTCCGGCAGCGTGACCGGGATCGACTGCATCCGCGCCACGGGCAACGTCAGCATCAGTTCCGGGATCGTGGTGAACTGCGTGCAGGCCAACGGCAACATCACCCTCAGCGGCTCGGCGGCGATCGGCACGGTGGAGGCCCTGGGCAGCGTCAGCCTCAGCGGTGGCGCCACCCGTGCCAACGCGATCCAGGCCAACGGTAACGTGACGCTGTCCGGAGGCGCTGCGAACGCGGGGACGATCAACAGCCAGGGCAACGTGGTGGTTTCCGGTGGTGCCGCCTACGCCAACACGATCAACGCGCTGGGCTTCATCGAGTGGACCAGCTCGGCCAGCGCCACCGCGTTGAACTCGAACAGCTACGTGACCTACGCCGGGGCGCTGGCGACACCCACCATCAGCGCCAAGGGCACCGTGACCCTCAGTGGCGGCGGCGCCAGCCAGGTGACCACCAGCGGCAACGTGGTGTCGGCCTACGGCACCCTCAACAGGATCGACGCCAGCGGCAACCTGAGCAGCAGCAGCGGCCTGGTGCTGGCCGGCACCATCGGCGGGACGAAATCCTGCCCGGTGTACCTGAACTGCCCCGGCGTGCTGGTGCAGAGCGGCTACGTGGCGTCGCCCAGCACGGTCTCGGTGGTCGCGGCGAACACGGTTTCGATCCAGCCGCCGCAGGTCGATGCCTACGCGCTGCGCAACTCGGCCAACTACATCTTCGAGACCGATCAGGCGGGTTTTCGCAAGGTCACCGTGCAGAACATCGCCGGCATCGCGCCGGGCAGTTACTACCTGGGCAACTACCCAGGGCCGTACCGGGACTATCTGTGCACGGAGGTCAGCGGTTCGACGGACGAGCCGACCTGCGCCCAGCCCGTGACGCCCTACGCCACGATCTGCCAGGGCTATTCGGCCTACAACGGCTGCATCACCTACGCCGCCGACACCACCACCTGGTCGATAAACGGCATCAGCCTCGCGCCCGGCGTGCTCTGGTTCGCCGGCAACGTCAACGTCGGCGACGGCAGCTACAACAACAGCATCATCGCCACCGGCAACCTGGCCACCTCCGGCTCGGCCCTGGTGGTGGCGGTCAACTACGCCGGCTACGCCGCGGTGTGCGCCAATGCGCCGGTGGCGATCACCCGCAACCCGGCGTTCACCGGGCTGTATCCGAGCAACTTCTGCAACGTCAGCGCCGGAACCTTCATCAGCAACGCCGCGGGCAACACCGCACTGATCTCCGGCGGCTACCTCAACGGCAGCTTCGTCGGCGGCAACATCACCCTCGGCTCGGCAAACAACGTCTACGGCAACGTGCTGGCCGGCAATACCCTGAGCACCACCGGCAGCACGGTGATCCACGGCAGCCTGACCACCGCCGGCCAGGGCTCCACCACGTCCACCAGCCTGGGCGGCAGCACCGTCGTCGACGTCAGCGGCGCGCCGTCGAGCTTCGACCCGAGCGAAAACCCCTGCTCGCGCGACTGCGCCACCCAGCCCGGAACCGCCGAAACCCTCTGGACCCGCTACTACTGAGCCTCGGCCATCTGCCGGCAGAGCTTCGCGGTGGCCTGCAGCATCTGCAGGCTGGGCCGTTCGAGGCCCTTGTCCGGCACGCTCCACAGCTGCCCGGCGCGCACTGCGGCGAGCTGCGCCCACACCCGCCAACCGTCCAGCTGCGCCGCATTGGCGCCGAAAATCACCTGCGGATCGCGCGCCAGCACGCTTTCCACGCTCACCTGGGGCGCCGGCAGGGCGAGGTCGGCGAAGACGTTGCGCCCCCCGCAGACGGCGATCGCGTCGCTGATGATCTGCCCTCCGCCGATGGTGTACAGCGGCGGGTTCCACACCTGGTAGAACACCCGCAGCGGCTCGGCGCGCGCATAGTGCCGACGCAGTTCGGCGATACCGTCGACGAAGCGCGCCTGCACGCGTTGCCCCTGTTCGACACGGCCGATACGTTCGCCGAGACGGGCGAACGTATCGCCGAGCTGGTCGAAACTGTGCGGCTCGGCAACGAACATCGCGATGCCCAGGCCTTCGAGCTGGGCGCGCTGCGCGGCATTCACGCTGCCCGGCCAGAGCAGCAACAGATCGGGCTTGAGGCCGATCAGGGTTTCCATCTCGACCTGCCCGTAGCGCCCCACCGATGGCACGCCGGCCAGCGCCGCCGGCCGCTCGCCGCCATCGAGCACGCCGACCAGCAGGTCGCCGGCGTCCAGGTCGAGCATGATTTCCGAGAGGGAAGGCGCCAGGCTGACCACCCGCTCCACCGCGCCCGCCGCGGTACAGGCGAGTAGCAGCAGCGCGACGAGCAGAGGCCGCATCAGAGCTGGCGAGGTAGGCGGTAGAGGTAGAACAGCACCAGGCTGGAGAGCGTCAGCAACAGCAGCGGAATCGCCTCCTGCCCGGCGAGCAGCCCGGCGGCGGCGCACCAGGCCGGCAGGCTGGCGCCGAGCAGTGCGTTGCGCCGGCGCAGGCCCAGAGCACGCCAGGCGAGCGGCTCGTCGTCGCTGTCTCGGGCTTTCTCGGTGGCGATCAGGGCGCGTTTGTAGGCATGGAACAGCGGCAGGCTGACGAACATCGAGAGCAGCCCGGCGATGAACAGCGGCATCAGCAGCGGCTCGCGCGGCGGGTTGTCGCCGGCCAGCACCTGCGCCAACCCCAACGGCGCCAGCATCAGCGCCAGTTGCAGCCACCAGGCCAGCGCCAGCCTGCGGCGTGCGTTGGCCCGATTCACGGCTTCTCCACTTCACCCTGGTGCAGTCTGCCCAGCAGGTGGCCGAGCTTGCCGGCCTTGGTCGCCAGGTAGCGCTCGTTGTGCGGGTTGAGCCCGGTCTGCAACGGCCTGCGTTCGGTGATGCGGATGCCGAAGCCTTCCAGCGCCTTCACCTTGCGCGGGTTGTTGGTCATCAGCCTGATCGCGCTGACGCCCAGGTGTTCGAGCATCGGCAGGCAGATCGCGTAGTCGCGCTGGTCGGCGCCGAAGCCCAGGCGCACGTTGGCTTCCACGGTGTCAGCGCCACCGTCCTGCAGCTCATAGGCGCGGATCTTGTTCAGCAGGCCGATGCCACGGCCCTCCTGACGCAGATAAAGCAGCACACCGCGGCCCTCGTCGGCAATCGCCCGCAGCGCGGCTTCGAGCTGTGAACCGCAATCGCAACGCAGGCTGAACAGCGCATCGCCCGTGAGGCATTCCGAATGCAGGCGACCGAGTACCGGAGCGCCGTCCGAGATATCACCCATGGTCAGGGCGACATGCTCCTTGCCAGTTTCCTCATCGAGGAAACCGTGCATGACGAACTCGCCGAACGGCGTGGGCAATTTCGAAGCGGCGACGAAAACGACGGACACCGTGAGGCTCCATGGGGATAAGCGGGGCGGGCATTGTACCAGCGCCGACCGACGTCGAGTCAGCGTGAATTTCCGTCTATCACTATCAGCTTTTTAGATAAGGCCCTACCGAATCACCCAAGACCTCATAAGCCATTGCTTACATCTTGTTACCGCCACTGCATCGTCGAGACCAGCGCGGGCGTTACAATTTTTGCGGCTCATCGTCCGCAGGCCACGCCCTCGGATGGTTCATAATGCAGGCGTTTCGCCATCAAAGCAGGCAGTGAATGCGCCAAAGGCCCGATTTAGAGGCCCCGCTATTGGCACAGGTCATGCTTTCGACGCACATCCCTCCTCACTCTCGGATGCGCGAGATTCCCTGGTGCAGTGGGTCATCGGACCCGGTCATCGCGACTTCCAAGGACGCCTTAGATGGTCATGTTTGTTCCCCGCCGAACCGCGGGTTTTACCCTGATCGAGCTGATGATCACCCTCGCGATCATCGGCATACTCGCGGCCATCGCCCTGCCCGCGTACGACAGCTACATCACCAAGAGCCGGATCAAGACCGCCCAGGCCGATCTCGCCGCGCTCGCCCTTAACCTCGAGAACGCCTACCAGCGCAAGCTCGCCTACCCGACCCTGACGCTCGACGACAGCGCCGCGGTGACCGCGCAGTTCAGCGGCTGGCACCCCGCGGAATCGAACTTCGAGTACAGCCTGTCCTCCTCCGCCAGCGGCTACACGCTGACCGCCACCGGCAGCACCGGCAAGGTGAACGGCTGCGAGATCACCCTGGACAACGAAAACACCCGCACCATCGCCCAATGCGGCGCCTACAACGGTAGCTGGCTGTGAGGCGCCAGGCGCGGGGCTTCTCGTTGATCGAACTGATGATCACCGTGGCCCTGTTCGCGTTCCTGGTTTTGATCGCCGGGCCGTTCACCAGCGCCTGGAGCAACGGCGCCAAGGTGCGCGATGCCGAGGGTGTGCTCAACCAGGGCATCGGCCGGGCCAAGGCGGCCGCGCTGCGAAACCGCTATGGCATCGTCGACGGCAAGCCGGCGGCCACGCTGTGCCTGTCCGACAGCAACCTGCTCAGCCTCCACGAAGCCAACGACAAGGACACGCCCGCCACCTGCCTCACCCATTCGCCGTGGCAGGCACAACTGCCTGCGAGCGTCAGCGTCACCCTGACCGCCGACGCCAGCACCCTGAGCTGCCTGAGTTTCGACAACCACGCCGCGCTCGCCAGCGCCTCGGTGCCCAGCGGCTGCTCGTCCAGCACCGCGCTGACGCTCGCCGCGGGAGGTGAGAATGTCGCTCTGGTCTTCAACTGATCGCCGCCGGCAGCGCGGCGACATCCTCCTCGAGGCGCTGATCGGCATCCTGCTGATGGCGATCATCGGCCTCGGGCTGGTCTACGTGACCTCGCGCGTCGCAGTCAGCCAGAAGGACATGAACCTGCAGAGCCTGGCGATCGCCCAACTGCGCGACCTGCTGCAACGCAACGGCGCCGGCACCGACCTGTGCGGCGGCAGCCACCAGATCAGCCTGCCGTCGATCGGCACCCTCAACGTCACCGTCACCGGCTGCGGCACCACCGCCAATGCCACGGTGGGTGGCCAGCCGCTGAGCGGCATCGCCAGCCCGCTGACCCTGAGCGTGAGCAACAGCGCGCTGGGCGGCGAAGTCAGCGTGGGGGCGACGCTATGAAACGCCAACGCGGGATGACGCTGATCAGCATGATGGTCGGCCTGGTGATCTCGATGTTCAGCATCGTCGCCATGCTTTCGCTGTACCGCAGCCTGGTGCAAAGCGCGGTGGTGGCGACCCGCGATGCCAACCTTGACGGGCAGATCGCCGCCGGCCTGCTCAGTGCGCAACTGGAGATCCAGAGCGCCGGCTTCGGCATCGAAGCGGCCGGCAATGCCGATCTCACACTGGCCACCACCAACCTCGACAGCACCACCCGCGCGCTGCTCTGGCGCCTGGTCGACACCGGCACCTACCGCTGCCGCGGATTGCTCGAACGCAGCGTGAACGACAGCGCCAGCGGCCAGAGCATGCGCGTGCTGTCGCTGTTGCAGGCGAACGGTTGCGACGCGAGCGGCGCACTGTCGGGCAAGACCTGGGCGGTGGTCGGCGACCTCGCCGAATTCCGCGGGCAGAACCTCGCGCAAGTCGTCTTCCAGATCAGCACCAGCAACTGCTGGCCGTTCGGTGTGGGCGACAACAGCACTCCCAGCGCCCATGCGCTGGTGACGCTCAGTGCACCCAGCAGCTCGCAGCTCGCGGGCGCGGTAGCCGACCCGATCAGCTACAGCGTCTGCCTGCCCAACATCAAACCCGTCTAGGACAACCGCCATGGGCCTTCATCCGCAGCGCACGCCCCGCCTGCCCGCCTGCCAACGCGGCATGGCGACTCTGATGATCATCCTGCTCGCCGGGCTGGCGCTGACGGTGACCGCGCTGGGCGTCACCCATGCCGTGCGAAGCGCCCAGGACAAGCAGGTCACGGTGCATGCCGCGACGCACGCCCAGGCGGGCGCCTGGACCGGCGTCGAGGTGTTTCGCCAGTACCTCAAGTCGATCAACCAGGCCAGCCTGGAAGCGCTGGCGGCCGGCCAGGCGGTCAGCATCAGCCTCGGCGACATGGCGCTGGGGGCGGTGATCGTGCAGAACACCGTCACCAGCGGCAGCACCCGGCGGATCACCGCCAACATCCGCAATCAGGACGCCGCCGCGCGCTCCACCTCGGTGATCCAGGCGGTCTATCAAGTGACGCCGGGGGGCGCGACCAACACCGAATCCGGTCTGCCCTGGAGCGACGTGCTGAACATCTACAACGACCTGAACATGAGCGGCGGCATCGGTATCCGCGGCTATGACAACGCCAACTTCAACGTCAGCGGCAACGTCAGCCTGAACAACGCCTCGATCACCGGGATCAAGACGATCAAGGCGACCGGCGACATTTCCATCGGCAGCGCCATCGCCGTGACCACGCTCTACTCCAACGGCAACATCGCGCTGACCGGCTCCGCCAGCGCCACCACCGCCTCGGCGCTCGGCAACATCACCGTTGCCAGCGGCGGCACCCAGGGCACGCTGAACGCCAACGGCAACATCACCCTGAGCAACGGCAGCACCAGCACCGCCAATGCGCTGGGCTGGATCAAGGTGAGCAGCGGCAGCAACCAGGGCGCGCTGAACGCGGCGCAGACCATCGCCATCAGCAACGGCGGCACCACGAACGTCGCGGCCGCGGTCGGCAACGTTTCCGTGACCGGGGGCTCGGTCAACGTCATCAACAGCGAAGGGGACGTGACCTCCACTCGCAACGTCGCGCAGATCAATGCCAATGGCAGCGTAGTCGCCGGTGGCAGCGCCGCCACGGTGATCAAGGCAATCGGCAACGTCACGCTCAACGACTCCGGCAGCAAGAGCGTCACCACCAAAGGCTCGGTGCTGGTCAACGCCGGCAACCTGAGCAGCGTCACCGCGCAGCAGAACCTGACGTTCAACGGCTGGGGAAGCGCGAGTGGTCGCGTGGGCGGCACGGTCACCAAGGCCGAGCAATACAACAACAACGTGAACGTCTCCAGGCAGCCCGGCCTGGTGGTCGACGTGCCGTTGGTGGACGTCGTGCCGATGACCCCGCTGACCGAATTCAGCCTGACCCAGCCGCAGGTGGATGCGTACCCGCTGAAGAGTTCGGCCAACTACGCCTTCACCTACGACAGCGGGCACATTGTGGTGAGCGTCGCCAACATCAGCGGCATTCCCGCCGGCAGCTACCGGATCGGCAAGATCAAGACCAACTACAACGACAAGTGGGGTTACCTGTGCAGCGACATCGACGGCTCCGGCTATTGCAGGACCGAATGCGCGACGGTCACCAACGGCAGCTGTAGTGGCGTCGGCGTCGCCAGCGCACGCAAGATTTGCCAGGGCACCTGGGACGGCGCGGAGTGCATCGCCTACTCGAACGGAACCTGGACGCTCAACGGCCAAAGCGACAATACGGTGATCGCCCCGGGCGTCCTCTGGCTCAAGGGTAACCTCGCCCTGCAGAGCGGCTTCTTCCGCAACAGCATCATCGCGACCGGCAACATCACCACCTCCGGCAGCGACAAGGTCTCCGCGATCAACTACAGCGGTTACACCCTCACCTGCCAGAACAACACTTTTTCAGGACTTTCCCCGGTCAACTACTGCGGTACCGATGGCGCCCTGATCGGCAACCCTGTCGGCAACATCGGCCTGCTGGCCGGCGGTTACATCAACGGCGCCTACAGCGGCGGCATCATCAACCTCGGCGCCTCCACCGAGGTCTTCGGCAGCGTGATCGCCGGCGACACCCTGCTCACCAGCGGCAACAGCACCGTGCATGGCTACATCACCGCGGCCGGCCTGGGCAGCAGCACCAGCAACGACTGGGGCGGCAGCCTGACCATCGACCTGACCAACCTCCCGGCCGGCTACAACCCGGGCGGGATTCCCGACATGGACAACTGCACCAGCAATTGCGACGGTGGCCACGGCTCGGCCGCCGCCAGCGCCGAGCTGCTCTGGAGCCGCTACCTGTAGAAAAGGGATGCGCGTGACCCGCGGGAGCTACTTGGCCTCGAGCACCAGCATTCCCTGCTCTTCGCCCCAGCGCACACGGCTGAGGAAGCTCATGCCGAGCAGGACTTCACCCGGCGCCGGGCCTTCGAGGATCGAGGCCTGGACGCCGCGCAACTCGATCTCGCCGACCTTGACACTGGTGAGCGTCACACCCCAGGCCCTCACCGTGCCGCTGGCGGTGCTGACGACCAACGGCCGGCCAAGCACCCGGAAGTCGATGCCCAGGCGAGTCGCCTGCGCCTCGTTCATCGCCACCGAGGTGGCGCCGGTATCTACCAGGAACTGCACCGGGAAGCCCTGGACCGAGCCTGGCACCCAGTAGTGCCCCGAGTTGCTCCGCGCAATGGACACCTGCGGACGCTTCGGCGTCGCGCTGCCCTGGCCGTACTCGCGGCTCAGTTCGATGCGCCGCTCGACGCCACCGATGCGCAGCAGCGCGCCGTTCTTGTCCGCCGCCACCACCTCCACGCCCTGCGGCCCGCTCTGGCCGACGCGCACCAGCTTGCGCGTGCCGTCGACGTTGAGCACCACGGCGCTGGGAAACAGCCCGACCACCTGCACCTGGGGCGCGGCGTGGAGCATGCAGGCCCACAACAGGCCGCAGGCGAGCAGCTCAGCGTGGCGCATCGGCCTTCTCCGGATAGCGGTCGAACAGATAGAGCTGGTTCCAGCGACCATACAGGGCGCGCAGGCTGCCATCGTCCTTCAGCGCCTGCAGGCGCCTGTCGTACAGCGCCGCGAGGGCGCGCCCGCGCGGGCTCGCGGCGAAACCGGGGTACATCGGCAGGACGGTCAGCTCGGTGATCCGATAACGATCCGGCTGCGGGCTGGCCTGGAGCAGCAGTTGCACGTCCGGCAGCGCGTCGATGTAGAAGTCGGCGCGACCGCGTTCGAGCATTTCCAGCACCCCGTCGCGGCGGCGGATCTCTTCGTATCCCACCACGCCGGGCAAATGGCGCTGGTAGCCGTAGCCACGAATCCAGGTCAGCCGGTACTGGGCGAGATCGTCCAGGGTGGGGGCCGGCTTGCTGCTCAAGCCGAGGGCGACCACCGGGTCGAGGCCGTAGGAGCCGCGCGGGTAGATGACGCCGTCGAGGTCCTCGTCGCGGTAGGAGCCCAGCCAGGCATCCGCCTCGCCGCGCTGAACCAGGCCGATACCACGGGTGGTGATGTCGCTGCGGATCTTCACCTTCACCCCCGCCGGCTCGAAGATCAGCCGCATGATCTCCCAGGCCAGGCCGCTGCCGTCGGCATTGGTGTAGCCCGGCCAAATGTCGCTGACCAGGCGGATATCCATCGCCTCGGCGTCCTCGGCGTACGCCTCGCCCAACACGGCGGCGCAGAGCAGCAGCGCACCGATCATCCATGACTTCATCGCTGTGTTTCCTAGATCACGAGCCAGGCCGCGCCCTGGACGACTGCCCAGGCGAAGACGCCCGCCAGCACGTCGTCGAGCATGATACCCAGCCCACCTTGCAGGTGCCTGTCCAGCCAGCCGATCGGTCCCGGCTTGAAGATATCGAACAGACGAAAGGCCACGAAGCCGAGCAGCAGCCACGCCCAGCCGTCCGGCGCCAGCCAGAAGGTGATCCAGATGCCGACCAGTTCATCCCAGACGATGCCTTCGTGGTCGTGCACCCGCAGGTCGTCGGCGACCTTGCCGCACAGCCAGATGCCGAACAGCGTGGTGGCCACCAGCAGCGCCGCGTAGCCCCACACCGGGAGCAGGTGCCACAGCGGGACGAACACCAGGGCGATCAGCGAACCCCAGGTACCGGGTGCCTTGGGCAAGGTGCCGGAGCCGAAGCCGAAGGCGAGGAAATGCCAGGGGTCGGACCACACCGAATGCGGAACCGGCTGCGTCGGCGCCTGGTGGGAATCAGTCATGGGTCGCTCCGAAATGTTGGTAGCCGCCCGCAGGCAGGTCGAGGAACCGTCCCTGGGCGTCGAGTAGCTGCACGCCGGCGCCGGCCTCGACGCGGCCGATCACCGCCAGCTCCGGCCAGTCGCGCTGGAACGCGGGCAGCAGGGACGGCGGCAGCGTGAATGCCAGGCGGTAGTCGTCGCCGCCGCCCAGCGCGCAGGCCTGCGCCGCCTCACGCCCAAGCAGCGCCAGCAAGGGCCCCGACAACGGCAGCCGCTCGCGCTCGACGAGCAGGGCGACACCGGAGGCGCGGGCGATGTGGCCGCAGTCGGCGAGCAGGCCGTCGGAGATGTCCAGGGCCGCCGTGGCCCTGCCGCGCAACGCCTGGCCCAGCGCCAGTTGCGGCTGCGGCGCCCAGTATCGCTCCAGCAGCGGCCTGGCGATCCGCGCCGCCGCACGGCGTTCGCGGAGCACCAGCGGCAGCGCACCGGCGGCGTCGCCGAGGCTGCCACCGACGCAGAGCAAGTCGCCGGGCCGTGCGCCGCTGCGGGTCAGCGCCTGGCCGCGCGGCACGCGGCCGAACACGCTCAGGGTCAGGCTCAGCGGGCCACGCGTGGTATCGCCGCCGACCAGCGCCAGTCCGCAGGCCGCCGCCATTAACGAAAGGCCGTCGGCGAAACCGCGCAACCAGTCGTCATCGGCGCCAGGCAGGGTCAGTGCGAGGGTGAAGGCGAGCGGCGTAGCGCCCATCGCCGCCAGGTCGCTGGCGGATACCGCCAGCGCGCGCTGGCCGAGCAGAAAGGCCTCGCAGGCATCGGGGAAGTGCACGCCGGCGACCAGCGTGTCGGTGGATACCGCCAGCTGTTCGCCGGGCGGCAGGTCGAGCAGCGCGCAATCGTCGCCGATGCCCAGCGCCACGCCTTCGGCCGCCTGCGCACAAGGCGCGGCGGCGAAGTAATGGCGGATCAGCTCGAACTCCCCCATCGGGACGCCTCAGGCAGCGTCCGGGGACGAGGGAAGGGACGGCATCAGCGCTTGTCGCCGCGCTGGCCGCCGCGCACTTCGGCTGCGCGCAGGGTCGGCGCCAGCTTGTCCAGTACGCCGTTGACGAACTTATGCCCGTCGGTGGCGCCGAACACCTTGGCCAGCTCGATGCCCTCGTTGATCACCACACGGTACGGCACGTCGACGCGATGGGTCATTTCCCAGGTGGACAGGCGCAGGATAGCCAGTTCGACCGGGTCCAGTTCCTCCAGCGGGATATCGAGGAACGCGGCGAAGGCGCCATCGATTTCCGGCTTGTTGTGCGCAACGCCGGTGAGGATTTCGTGGAAGTAGGCGCCATCGACACCGGCGAAGTCGTTGTCGACGCGGAACTGCGCTTCGATCTCGTTGAGCGACTGGCCGGCGATGTGCCACTGATAAAGCGCCTGCATCGCCAGGCTGCGGGCCACGCGACGTTGCGCGATCCTGCCCTTCGCCGGCTTGGCCGGCTGCTGGTCGTCCCGGTTAAGACTCACTTGGCCTCCAAGGCCGCCAACAGGCTGACCATTTCCAGAGCGGACAGCGCGGCTTCCGCGCCCTTGTTGCCGGCCTTGGTGCCGGAGCGCTCGATGGCCTGCTCGATGGAGTCCACGGTCAGCACGCCGAACGCGACCGGCACGCCGAACTCCATGGAAACCTGGGCCAGGCCCTTGGTGCATTCGCCGGCGACGTATTCGAAGTGCGGAGTGCCACCGCGGATGACCGCGCCAAGGGCGATGATCGCCGCGTACTCGCCCTGCTGGGCGACTTTCTGCGTGACCAGCGGGATCTCGAAGGCGCCGGGCGCGCGGATCAGGGTGATGTCGGCTTCCTTGACGCCGTGGCGGACCAGGGCGTCGACCGCCCCGCTGACCAGGCTTTCGACGACGAAGCTGTTGAAGCGGCCAACCACCAGGGCGAATTTGCCTTGGGGGGCGATGAAGGTACCTTCGATGGTCTTCAGAGGCATGGATGGGTCTCGATCTGTATAAAGAGCCGGGCGTCACTCGCCCCGAAAATAAGCTTTTTGCTCCCCTTGCCCAGGTGCGGGAGAGGGCTGCGCGTGAAGCCACAACACCCTCTCCCGCCCTTCGGGCACCCTCTCCCATGAACGGAAGAGGGTCATCGGAAGCGGCCCTGCGGGCCGCCTGTCAATCGGCGGGCAGGTATTCTACAACCTCCAGGTCGAACCCGGATATCGCATTGAACTTCATCGGCGAACTCATCAGGCGCATCTTGCGCACGCCGAGGTCGCGGAGTATCTGCGAGCCGGCGCCGACCGTGCTGTAGGTGCTCGGCGTCTTCGCGGTGCCGGCATCGGCCTCGCGGATGTGCGCGAGCACTTCGTCGCCGTCCAGCGAATGGCCGAGCAGCAGCACTACCCCACTGCCCGCGCGGGCCACTTCGGTCATCGCCGCGCGCAGGCTCCAGCGGCCCGGCTGGCGGACCATCAGCAGGTCGCGCATCGGGTCCATGTTGTGCACCCGCACCAGCGTCGGCTCTTCCGGGCAGATGCTGCCGAGGGTCAGCGCCATGTGCACGTCGCCCTCCACCGAGTCGCGGTAGGTGACCAGGTTGAAGGGACCGACTTCGCTGTCCAGCGGCTGTTCGGCGATGCGCTGCACGGTTCGCTCGTGGATCAGCCGGTAGTGGATGAGGTCGGCGATGGTGCCGATCTTGATCCCGTGCAGCTCGGCGAAGGCCTCGAGTTCGGGCCGGCGCGCCATGCTGCCGTCGTCGTTCATCACCTCGCAGATCACCCCGCTCGGCTCGAAACCGCCCATCCGCGCCAGGTCGCAGGCCGCTTCGGTGTGGCCCGCACGAGCCAGTACGCCGCCGGATTGCGCCATCAACGGGAAGATGTGGCCGGGGCTGACGATGTCTTCGGCCCTGGCGTTCTTCGCCGCGGCGGCCTGCACGGTACGCGCGCGGTCGGCGGCGGAGATGCCGGTGGTGACGCCTTCGGCGGCCTCGATCGATACGGTGAACTTGGTGCCGAAACCGGAGCCGTTGCGCGGCGCCATCAGCGGCAGCTTCAGCGTTTCGCAACGCTCGCGGGTCATCGGCATGCAGATCAGCCCGCGGGCGTAGCGCGCCATGAAGTTGATGTGCTCGGCCTGCACGCATTCGGAGGCCATGATCAGGTCGCCTTCGTTTTCGCGGTCTTCGTCATCCATGAGGATGACCATCTTGCCCTGGCGGATGTCTTCGACGAGTTCTTCGATGCTGTTGAGTGCCATGGTTGGCGAATCCTTACTTGTTCAGGTAGCCGTGCTCGGCCAGGAAACTTTCGCTGATGCCGGAGGCGGCGGGCTCAGCGGCCTTGTCGCCGAGCAGCAGGCGCTCGATGTAGCGTGCCAGCAGGTCGACCTCGAGGTTGACCTGCCGCCCGGGGCGGTAGTCGGCCATGATGGTTTCGGCGAGCGTGTGCGGGACGATGGTCAGCTCGAACTCGGCGCCATTCACCGCGTTCACCGTCAGGCTGGTGCCATCGACGGTGATCGAGCCCTTCAGCGCGATGTACTTGGCCAGCTCGCGCGGCGCGCGGATGCGGAACTGCACGGCGCGGGCGTTCTCCTCGCGGGAGACGACTTCGCCGACACCGTCGACGTGGCCGCTGACCAGATGACCGCCGAGGCGGCTGGTGGGGGTCAGCGCCTTTTCCAGGTTCACCGGGCTGCCGCTCTTGAGACCGGCCAGCGCGGTGTGGCTGAGGGTCTCGCGGGAAACGTCGGCCCAGAAGCCGTCGCCGGGCAACTCCACCGCGGTGAGGCAGACACCGTTCACCGCAATGCTGTCGCCGAGCTTGACGTCGCCCAGGTCGAGCTTGCCGGTCTGCACGTAGAGGCGCACGTCGCCGCCCTGGGGCGTCAGCGCGCGGATGCTGCCGATGGCTTCGATTATGCCGGTGAACATACGACCTCCCGCGCGAGCCGCGCAGAAGCCGTCGAACGGCTGAGGAAATACAACAGTGACATCGTGAGACTCCTGTTTTTAAGAAAAACAGGGCACGTCGATCGAAAGGGATTGCAGGGGCGCGCCTGAACGCTGCCCGTGGTGGCATCCCGTTCTCTCTTCATCCGGACTATGACCGTCGGCCCCGGGATCACACCGGGTCTGCTGACCTCGCCGCCCCGTGTGGGGTAAGACGAGCGCTCGCGGGCTCGACGCATTGCGCGCCATCACCGCCGGTGGGGAATTGCGCCCCGCCCTGAGAACGTTCCGGCCAGCTGAATGGCCGGACGGCGTTTTTAGCACAAAATGCCGCAGGGCCGGAAGCGCAAAGGCGTCTCGCAGCCCTCGCGGCGACGGTTCGGGGACGATCGGAGCTAGTGAGTGACGGGGCGGGCGACGATCAGCCAGTCATCGCCGACGGCGCGGATATCGGCGATCTTCAACGCGCGCGCTTCGGCCATGCGCTCCAGCGGCAGCTCGAGCAGCGGCCGCGCAGCGGAACCGAGGAAGCA
Source organism: Pseudomonas sp. PS02288 (assembly GCF_029959715.1). Taxonomy (NCBI): domain Bacteria; kingdom Pseudomonadati; phylum Pseudomonadota; class Gammaproteobacteria; order Pseudomonadales; family Pseudomonadaceae; genus Pseudomonas; species Pseudomonas sp. PS02288. Next base: position 28,170 of record NZ_JASCPA010000021.1, read on the forward strand.
GGCGGCGACGAACAACTGGTACTCGTCCACCAGCCCCTGCCGGGCGAAAGCGCCAGCCAGTTGCGCGCCGGCCTCCACCAGCACCTCGTTGGTGCCACGCGCGGCCAGCTCGACGAGCAGCGCGCGCAGGTCGACATGGCCGTCGTCCCCGCCCAGCGCCAGCAACTCGTGCCCGGCCGCCGCGTAACGCTCGCTCGCGGCCGCGCCGGTGCTCGCCACCAGGGCCGGGCCGGCCTGGAAGAACGGCGCATCCAGCGGCACGCGCAGGCGCCCGTCGACCAGCACGCGCAACGGCGCGCGGCCGGCGGCCAGGGCCGTCTGCTCGGCATCCAGGCCCAGCTCGTCGGGACGCACGGTGAGCCGCGCGGCATCCGTCAGCACGGTGTCGGCGCCGCTGAGGACCACACCGGACTGCGCGCGCAGGCGCTGCACCGCGGCACGCGCGGCCGGCCCGGTGATCCACTGGCTCTCACCGCTGGCCATCGCCGTGCGGCCGTCCAGGCTCATCGCCAGCTTGACCCGCACGTAGGGCAGGCCCTGTTCCATGCGCTTGATGAAACCCGGGTTGAGCGCCCGCGCCTCGGCCTCGAGCACACCGGAGGCCACCGCGACGCCGGCCGCGGCCAGACGCTGCAAGCCCTGACCGGCCACCTGCGGATTGGGGTCCTGCATCGCCGCGACCACCCGTGCGACGCCGGCCTGCAGCAGCGCATCGGCGCACGGCGGCGTGCGTCCGTGATGGCTGCAGGGCTCCAGCGTGACGTAGGCGGTGGCGCCATGCGCGCGCTCGCCGGCCTGGCGCAGCGCGTGGACTTCCGCGTGCGGCTCGCCGGCACGCAGGTGCCAGCCTTCGCCGACGACCTCGCCGTTGCGCACGATGACGCAACCGACACGCGGGTTGGGATGGGTGGAATACAGGCCCCGGCGCGCCAGCTGGAGGGCGCGGGCCATGTGGCGGATATCGTCTACCGGCGCGTCGCTCATTGCTTGGCTGGCTCGCGGGACAACCGCTCGATCTCCTCGCGGAATTCGTTGAGGTCCTGGAAGCGCTTGTAGACCGAGGCGAAGCGGATGTAGGCGACCTCGTCGAGTTTCTGCAGCTCGGTCATCACCAGTTCGCCGAGCACCAGCGACTTGACCTCGCGCTCGCCGGTGGCGCGCAGCTTGCTCTTGATGTGGGCGATGGCCTCTTCGAGGCGCTCGATGCTGACCGGGCGCTTCTCCAGCGCGCGCTGCATGCCGGCGCGCAGCTTCTCTTCGTCGAACGGCTGGCGGCTGCCGTCCTGCTTGATCAGCCGCGGCATTACCAGCTCGGCGGTCTCGAAGGTGGTGAAGCGCTCCCCGCAGGCCATGCATTCACGCCGACGGCGCACTTGATCGCCCTCGGCAACCAGCCGCGAGTCGATGACCTTGGTGTCGTTGGCGCTGCAGAAGGGACAGTGCATGGCAGGGTGCAATAGAGAAAACGGGCGGCCATGGTAGCGCATCCTCCCGGCAAGACAAGACGAGGACTTTGCGCTATACAGGCGCCCTGCCGAAGGCAGGATGGCGTTGTCATACAGTCAACCGAAGCGATGGAATTTACCGATGCCCCTACGCCCGTTGTGCCTGCTTTTCCTTGCCACCCTGCTCGCCGCCTGCGCCAGCACGCCCGAACCCTCCGCCCCACCCGCACAGAAGGCCCCGGCGAAACCGGTGGTCACCGAGCTGAGCCTGCCGGACTACATGCGCGAGCTGGTCGGCACGCTTAATACGCCGCCGGCGGGTAGCGAAGTGGAACTGGCGCTGCTGGTGATCGACGAGCGCGACCGTCCGCAGCAACTGCTCAGCAGCCTCAAACTGGCCGGCACCGGTGGCGCCCTGCCGTTCCGCCTGCCGTTCAACCCGACCGCCTTCCCGGCCGATGCCCGCGTCGAGTTGCGCGCCCGTGTCGTCGAATCCGGCGTGCTGACCCTGCGCCTGCAGCCGCAGCGCATCACCCGCGCGGAAACCCAGACGCTCGGCGCACTGGAGCTGGAAGTCGCGCCGTGACCCCGAGCCCGGCCCTGCAGCGGGCGATCGAGGATCTCCTCGGCGATGCGCACTTGCTGCCGCAGCGGTTGCCGGGCACCGATCTGTCGTTGTGGCTGATCGACCCGGCGAACATGCAGCGCGCCTTCAGCCCGGAGGAAACCCGGCGGATTCTCGACGAGCCGCCGTACTGGAGCTTCTGCTGGGCCAGCGGCCTGGTGCTGGCGCGCTGGCTGGCGCAGCAGCCGCAATGGGTGCGCGGCAAGCGCGTGCTGGATTTCGGCGCCGGCTCCGGCGTGGCGGCGATTGCCGCGGCCAGGGCGGGCGCCGCGGAAGTCGTCGCCTGCGATCTCGACCCGCTGGCCCTGCAGGCCTGCCGGGCCAACGCCGAACTGAACGGGGTGACCATGGGCTATTCGGACGACTTTTTCGCCGAGGCTGATCGCTTCGACCTGATCCTGGTCGCCGACGTGCTTTACGATCGCGCCAACCTGCCGCTGCTCGACCAGTTCCTCAGCCGTGGCCGCGAGGCACTGGTCGCCGATTCGCGGGTCCGCGATTTCCAGCATCCGCTGTACCGCCGCCTCGACCAGAGGGAAGCCTGCACCTGGCCGGACCTGGCCGAACCCGCAGAATTTCGCCACGTCAGCCTCTATTACGCCCGCCGCGCCGGCTGATCGGGACTTGCTTCACGACCAAAGCGCCCCCACTTATAGTTCTGCCACTTTTCTGCCTTGCCGAGACAATCCATGAGCGACCTGCCCCATATCTTCGACGTATCCGGCGCCGCCAACTTCGAACAGCTGGTGATCGAGAATTCCTTCCACAAGCCGGTGCTGGTGGATTTCTGGGCGGAATGGTGCGCGCCCTGCAAGGCGCTGATGCCGATGCTCGCGCAGGTCGCCGAGAGCTATCGAGGCGAACTGCTGCTGGCCAAGGTCGACTGCGACGCCGAGCAGGAGATCGTCGCGCGCTTCGGCATCCGCAGCCTGCCCACCGTGGTGCTGTTCAAGGACGGCCAGCCGGTGGACGGTTTCGCCGGCGCCCAACCGGAATCCGCGGTGCGCGCGATGCTCGAACCGCACGTGCCGATGCCGCCGCCGGAAGCGGCCGACCCGCTTGAAAGCGCCCAGGCGTTGTTCGACGAAGGCCGCATCGGCGACGCCGAGGCCCAGCTCAAGCAACTGCTGGGTGAAGACAACGGCAACGCGGCGGCGCTGATTCTCTATGCGCGCTGCCTGGCCGAACGCGGCGAGCTGGAAGAGGCCGAGGCGGTGCTCGGCGCGGTCAAGGGCGACGAGCACAAGCAGGCGCTCTCCGGCGCCCGCGCGCAGCTGACGTTCCTGCGTCAGGCCATCGACCTGCCCGACGCCGCGACGCTGAAAGCGCGTCTGGCGCAGAACGCCGAAGATGACGAGGCCGCCTATCAACTGGCGGTTCAGCAGTTGGCGCGCCAGCAGTACGAGGCCGCGCTGGACGGGCTGCTGAAACTCTTCGTACGCAACCGCAGCTACGCCGATGGCCTGCCGCACAAGTCGCTGCTGCAGGTGTTCGACCTGCTCGGCAGCGATCACCCGCTGGTCACCACCTATCGCCGGCGGCTGTACCAGGCGATCTATTGATCCCGCCGGATCAGCCCTCGATCCAGCGATAGACAGGCGTCTCGCCGCCGTTCTCCATCTTCACCTGCTCGCAATGCCGCAAGCGCACCAACAGGCGCTTGCCGGCCTGCGTGCTGCCGGCCAGCGCAGACAGATCCGCCAGCAACTGCGGCCCCTCCATCTGTTGCGCCTGGCGCAAGAGGTCCTGCGCCATCTGCCAGCGGCCGTCTTCCGCTGACGCCGACGGCGCCACCTTCGCCGCCGCCGCAGCCGGCTCCACCTGGACCCTCTCCGCCAGCAGCGCCCACTCCTGCGCATCCAGCTCAAGCGTCAGATCCACCGGCCAGTCGCCGACCTTCCCGCAAATTCGCACCATGCCACGCTCCTCTCATCGAACACGCATGCTCCCATGGTGCGAGGAATGACACCACGTCGCGCTGGCATTCTTCGCCAAAACCTTGTTATAACGTAACGACAAATGTCTCACCACCCGGAGAATCCGATGCGCCGCCTCCTGCTCGCCCTGCCCTTCGCCCTGATGCCCCTGGCAATCGCCCAGGCCCACGATGACGATCATGACCACGAACACGGCAGTCTCGGCAAACATGAACATGGCGTCGCCGCGCTGAACGTGGCGCTGGACGGCAAGACCCTGGAAATCGACCTGGAAAGTCCGGCGATGAACATCGTCGGCTTCGAGCACAAGGCCAACAGCGTCGCCGACAAGGCCAAGGTTTCTGCCGCCCATGCACAGCTGGAAAAACCGCTGGTGCTGTTCAGCCTGCCTGCCGCCGCGGGCTGCACGGTGACCGAGCAGGCACTGGAAAGCCCGCTGTTCGGCAACGCCAAGGCGCACGCGGATCACGATGACGACGAGCACGTCGGACACGAACACAGCGACGTCGACGCCGAATACAAGCTCAGCTGTGCCACGCCCGAAGCCCTCAAAACCCTCGACCTCTCGGCCTTCTTCAGCCAGTTCCCGGCGACCCAGAAGGTCAACGTCCAGTTGATCGGCCCGAACGGCCAGCAGGGTGCCGAGGCCACCCCGGCCAGCCCCACGCTGAACTTCTGAACCTTGCGCGGGGCAGCCAGGCCGCTCCGCGCCTTCACCTTACTTCTCCGGCAGCGCAATGACCTCTTTGCTCGAACTCAACGACCTCGGCTTCGCCTGGCCCGGCCAGGAGGAACTGCTGGATATCCCGCAGTTTCGCCTCGAACGCGGCGAAACCCTGTTCCTGCGCGGCCCCAGCGGCAGCGGCAAGACCACTCTGCTCGGCCTGCTCGGCGGCGTGCAGAAGGCCGGACGCGGCAGCATTCGCCTGCTTGGCGAGGAACTTGGCAGAATGTCCGCCGGCGCCCGCGACCGTTTTCGCGTCAACCACACCGGCTACATCTTCCAGCAGTTCAACCTACTGCCGTTTCTTTCGGTGCGGGAAAACGTCGAGCTGCCGTGCCGCTTCTCGCGCCTGCGCAGCCAGCGCGCGCACCAGCGCCACGGCAGCGTGGCGCTGGCCGCCAGCGAACTGCTCGCTCACCTTGGGCTGCCGCCCGCACTGCACGAGCGCCGCGCCGATGCGCTGTCGATCGGCCAACAGCAGCGGGTCGCCGCGGCGCGCGCGCTGATCGGCCAACCGGAGCTGGTGATCGCCGACGAGCCAACCTCGGCGCTGGACAGCGACACCCGCGAAACCTTTCTCGAACTGCTTTTCGCCGAATGCCGCGCCGCCGGCTCCAGCCTGCTGTTCGTCAGTCACGATCAGGGCCTGGCACCGCTGTTCGACCGCAGCCTGTCGCTGGCCGAACTCAATCGCGCCGCCCAACCCGCCGGAGTCTGAGATGCACCTGTTCCGCCTAGCCCTGGCCAGCCTCGCCAACCGGCGCTTCACCGCGCTGCTGACGATGTTTGCCATCGCCCTCTCGGTGACCCTGCTGCTCGCCGTCGAACGCGTGCGCACCGAAGCCCGCGCCAGTTTCGCCAGCACCATCAGCGGCACCGACCTGATCGTCGGCGCGCGCTCCGGCTCGATCAACCTGTTGCTTTACTCGGTGTTCCGCATCGGCAACGCCACCAACAACATCCGCTGGGACAGCTTCGAAACAGTCGCCGCCGACCCGAAAGTGAAATGGGCGATCCCGATCTCCCTGGGCGATTCGCACCGCGGCTACCGGGTGATGGGCACCAGCCAGGCGTACTTCGAGCACTACCGTTACGGCCGCAGCCAGGCCCTGCAACTGCGCGACGGCCGCGCCTTCGCCGACGACCCGTTCGAGGTGGTGCTCGGCGCCGAGGTGGCCGATGCGCTGCACTACAGACTCGGCGACCGGATCGTCCTCGCCCACGGCGTTGCCACGGTCAGCCTGGTCCAGCACGCCGACAAGCCGTTCATCGTGGTCGGCGTCCTCGCGCGCACCGGCACGCCGGTGGACCGCACGCTGCACATTTCCCTCGCCGGCATGGAGGCGCTGCACGTCGACTGGCAGAACGGCGTGCCGGCTCGCGGCGCCGGCAAGGTCAGCGCCGAACAGGCGCGACACATGGACTTGACGCCCAAGGCGATCACCGCCTTCCTGCTCGGCCTCAACAGCAAGGTCGCAACCTTCGCCGTGCAACGCGAGATCAACGAGTTCCGTGGCGAGCCGCTGCTGGCGATCCTGCCCGGCGTGGCGCTGCAGGAACTCTGGAGCCTGATGCGCACGGCGGAGAAAGCGCTGCTGATGGTCTCGCTGTTCGTCGTGCTGACCGGGCTGATCGGCATGCTCACGGCGATTCTCACCAGCCTCAACGAGCGCCGTCGCGAGATGGCCATCCTGCGCTCGGTCGGCGCGCGGCCCTGGCACATCGCCGGGCTGTTGATCGTCGAGGCCTTCGCGCTGGCCGCCGCCGGCGTGGTGGTGGGCGTCATGCTGCTGTATATCGGCATCGCCGCCGCGCAGGGCTTCGTGCAGAGCACCTATGGTCTGTATCTGCCGCTGTCGCTGCCAAGCGCCTATGAATGGCAGATGCTCGGCGGCATCCTCATCGCCGCGCTGCTGATGGGCTGCATCCCGGCCTGGCGCGCCTATCGACAATCGCTGGCCGATGGCCTGACCATCCGCGTATGAAAAAACCACGCGCGCTTTTGCTCCTGCTACTCGCACTGAGTCTCCCGGCATTCGCCGCTTCACCGCGCGAGCTGACCTGGGAGGCACTGATCCCGGCGGACGCCCCGGCCGCTCCGCCACCGGTGGCCATGCACGATCTGTCGCAGCTCGGCGACGCCCTCTCAGCAGAGTCGGCGCCCCCGGTCGCGCAACAGCGCCCGTCCGAACCGACGGTGCGCGAACTCGACGGTGTCTCGGTGAAACTGCCGGGCTACATCGTGCCACTGGATGTCAGCGAGGAAGGCCGGGTGACCGAGTTTCTCCTGGTGCCCTACTTCGGCGCCTGTATCCACGTACCGCCGCCGCCGTCCAACCAGATCGTCCACGTGAAGAGCGAAAACGGCGTGCTGCTGGACACCCTTTACCAGCCGTTCTGGATCGAAGGCACCCTCAAAGTAGAGCAGAGCCACAGCGATCTGGCCGAATCCGGATATGCCATGCAAGCCGGCAAGATCTACCCTTACGAAATGCCGGATCAGTGATTTCTCCACGCCGAAAAACGCTTGCGATAGCCCGAGAAACGGCTGACAAAGCGCCGCAACCCTACAAAAGTATCCGTTGAGCTAAATCAACAAGCCTTTCGGCCACCTCCTTACCATAGCCTCCAGCCAATACAAACACAGACTCGACTGGAGTTACTTATGCGCAAGTCCCTGTTCACCCTTAGCGTGCTGGCCATGGCTCTCGCCGCTCCGCTCGCACAAGCATTCGAAGCGGGCGACATCATCGTTCGTGCCGGTGCCGTTACCGTCAGCACCCATGAAGACAGCTCCGGCGTCAAAGTCGACCGCGGCAGCCTCGCAGGCACCGACCTCGGCGGCAAGGCAACCATGGACAACGATACCCAGCTGGGCCTCAACTTCGCTTATATGGTGACCGACCATGTGGGTGTTGAACTGCTCGCGGCAACCCCGTTCACCCACGATGTAAACATCAAAGGTGCAGCCCTCGGTAACGGCAAACTGGGTACGCTGAAACACCTGCCGCCCACGCTGAGCCTGGTCTATTACCCACTGGACAAGAAGTCCGCCTTCCAGCCCTACATTGGTGCCGGTATCAACTACACCTGGATCATGGATGGCGATACCAGCAGCGAAGCCGAAGCTGGCGGTTTCCGCAATCTGCAAGCCGACAACAGCTGGGGCTGGGCAGCACAGATCGGTGCCGACTACATGTTGACCGACAATCTGCTGATCAACGCACAGGTTCGCTACATCGATCTCGACACTACCGCCTACGTCGACAACGTCGACCTGGGTGTACGCGCCAAGGTTGACGTCGACGTCAGCCCGTACGTCTACATGATCGGCCTGGGCTACAAGTTCTAAGCCGAACCGAAATTAAAACAGGCGCCCAGGCGCCTGTTTTTTTGCCTGCAGAACTCAGCGACCGAGAAGTCGGCCCAGCCCTGCGCGCATGGGCGTAGTCCGCCCGAGGTCGTAGCGACGTAGCAGGCGTGCGTTGTCAGCCCGGGAATGGCGGATATCGCCTGCGCGCGCAGGCAGGTGAGCGATCTCCGGCAAATCGCCCAGCACGTCACCGATGGCCTGAAGCAACTGCAGCAAGGTGGTTGCCTTATTCAGCCCCACATTCACCGCCCCCACTTCGACCGATGCCGCATTCAGCGCCTGCACCAGCACGCCGACCAGATCGTCGATGTAGAGAAAATCCCGGGTCTGTTCCCCATCGCCAAAAACCGTGATGGGCAAGCCTTTGGCTGCCCGCTCGGTGAAGATGCTGATGACGCCCGAGTAAGGCGACGAAGGATCCTGGCGCGGGCCGTAGATATTGAAGAAGCGGAATACCGCCGGCTCCAGGCCATGCTGGCGCCGGTAGAAATCCAGGTAGTACTCGCTGGCCAGCTTGTCCGAGGCATAAGGGGTCAATGGAGACTTCGGCGTGTCCTCGTCTATCGCGGCGCCCTCGCCGTTCTGGCCGTAAACCGCGGCGCTGGAAGAGAACAGCACGCGCTTCACGCCATGGGTACGCATCGCCTCACAGACATTCAACGTACCAATGAAATTGCTGCGGTGAGTGGCCACCGGATCGTCCACCGAAGCTTGTACGGAGGCCACAGCAGCCAGGTGCGCCACGGCAGCGCAGCCTCGCATCGCCGCAAGGACGCAGTCGGCATCGGCGACGTTGCCCTCAAGCACTTCGAGACGCTCATCGTGGAGCGGAAGGTTATCCCGCTTGCCGGTCGAGAAGTCGTCCAGCACCCGAACGCACTGCCCGCTCGCGAGCAGGGCATCCACCAGGTGGGAGCCGATGAAACCAGCGCCGCCGGTGACCAGGATGGGCGAATCAGACATGGCGGTAAAAACGGTCCAGTAGTGAGGGCAGCCCGGAGCGCCAGGCGCGCGGCTTGATGCCGAATGTATTGAGGATCTTGCGGCACGCCAGCACCGCATGTTGCGGCTCGTCGGCGGCGTCGGCGCAGGCGGCATGTGCCTGGGCCGTGGGCTCGTTGACGGTGAAGGAGCGGAAGGCCCGCGCCTCCGCCAGCACGGCCTGCCCCAAAGTGAGCGCCGTGGTCGCTTCGTGGGCGCCGTAGTGGTAGGTGCCCCAGAGCGGCGCCGCGCAATCCAGCTGCTTCAGGACCGACAGCATGACCCGTGCTACGTCATCGACCGGGCACGGATTGCCGCGGCGGTCGTCGGCAAGGAGAAGCTCTTCGCGCGTCTGCGCCGCCGCGAGAAAGCGGCCGAGAATGCCGTCCTTGCTGTCGTCGAGCAGCCAGCCGAACCGCAGCAGCACGTGCCGCGGGCAGGCGGCGCGCACGCTCTGCTCGATCCGCCAGAGCGCCTGGCCCCTCAGGCCGAGCGGTTGTGGCTCGTCTTTCTCGCTGTACGCGGTCGCCCGCGCGCCATCGAAAACTTGGTAACTGGAAGGCTGCAGCAGAAGGATCTGGTGGTACTGGCACAGCTCGGCCAGCCGCTCGACGGCGCGCTCCTGAGTCTCCAGGCGCGCCACATCGGCGTCCGCGCGCTGGAACCAGTCGAAATAGAATGCCAGGTTGATCAGCGCATCCGGGCGAGTGTCATCGAGCAGCTGGGTCAGGCTGGAGGCGTCCCAGCCCTGATCAGGCGGGCGAGGCGCGAGGAAACCGATGTTCTCCTCGGCGCCGAGCCGGATCAACGCCTGTCCCAGCGCATTGCCCCCACCCAGAAGCATCAGGCGCATGTGCATGCGAAGCGGATTCCTAGAACGGAATGTCGTCGTCGAAGCTGTCGTAGTCCGGAGCAGGCTGTGCGGCGGGCTGCTGTTGCGGACGCGACTCGCGCGGGGCCTGCTGCTGCGGCTCGCGCTGCGGTTGCGGACGCTGCTGGCGCGGGGCCGAATCGCCATCGTTACCGCCGCGGCCGCCGAGCAGCTGCATGGTGCCGCCCATGTCGACGACGATTTCGGTGGTGTAGCGCTTCACGCCGTCCTTTTCCCACTCGCGGGTCTGCAGACGACCCTCGATGTAGCATTGCGAACCCTTGCGCAGGTACTCGCCGGCGATTTCCGCGACCTTGCCGAAGAACACCACGCGGTGCCATTCGGTACGCTCCTGATTCTGACCGGTCTGCTTGTCTTTCCAGCTGTCGGTGGTTGCCAGAGTCACGTTGGTGACGGCGTTACCATTGGGCAGGTAGCGGGTTTCCGGGTCGCCGCCGACGTTGCCGATCAGAATGACTTTGTTAACCCCACGGGCCATGACGTTCTCCTAGGCTTCGGCACGCCGCGGCGCCGGATCGACCAGGCGCTCGAGGGACGTGCGGTCCAATTGTTCGGTATCCACTTTGACGTAGGCGGCGGCCTCTTCGACCACCACCATGGCATCCGCCACTCCGGGCACTGCCAGTAAACGCTCGGCCAAACCCGCGTCCGCTGCCGCGTCGGGCGACAACGGCAGGCGCAGGCTGGTGACATAAGGCGGTTCGCGCATGGTAACAGCAAACGCCAGCCAAATCGCACAGAGCACGGCGCAGCCGATGAAGACCGTGGCCAGCCCGCCATGCTGGTAGAACCAGCCACCGAGGATGCCGCCGACCGCCGCGCCGAGGAACTGGCTGGTCGAGTACACACCCATCGCCGTGCCCTTGCCACCCGCCGGCGAGACCTTGCTGATCAGCGAAGGCATGCTGGCCTCCAGCAGGTTGAAGGCGGTGAAGAACACAACGGTGCCGACCACCAATGCCGTTAGGCTGCTGCCGAACAGCCAGAAGAACAGCTCGCAGATCAGCAGCACGCTGATCGCCCCCAGGAGTACGCGCTTCATCTTGCGCTTCTTCTCGGCATAGATGATGAACGGCACCATCGCGAAGAAGCCGATCAGCAGCGCGGTGAGGTAGACCCACCAGTGCTCTTCCTTGGGCAGGCCGGCGCGCTCGACCAGCGCCAGCGGCAGGGCGACGAAACTCGACATCAACACCGCGTGCAACGCCAGGATGCCGAAGTCCAGACGCAGCAGTTGGCCGTTGCGCAGGGTGGCGCCGAGCGCCTGCTTGGCTACGCCGGACTCGCGGTGCTGCAGGCGGACGTCCGCACGCGGAACGATGAAGGCGATGATGAGGATGCCGACGATGGCCATGGCAGCGGTGACCCAGAACAGCCCGGAAAGGCCGAAGGCGCGGGTCAGCAGCGGGCCGACCACCATCGCCACGGCGAACGACAGGCCGATGCTCATGCCGATCGCTGCCATCGCCTTGGTCCGGTGCTGCTCGCGGGTCAGGTCGGACAGCAGCGCCATGACCGCGGCCGAAATTGCCCCAGCGCCCTGCAGCACCCGGCCGGCGATCACGCCCCAGATGGAGTCGCCATTGGCAGCGAGGACGCTGCCGGCAGCGAAGATCAGCAGGCCGATATAGATCACCGGAAGTCGGCCGATGCGATCGGAGATGATGCCGAAGGGAATCTGCAGCACGGCCTGGGTCAGGCCGTAGGCGCCGATGGCCAGGCCGATGAGCGCGGGCGTGGCGCCGGCGAGGTCCTGCCCATAGGTCGCCAGCACCGGCAGCACCATGAACATGCCCAGCATGCGGAAGGCGAACACCAACGCCAGGCCACCGGCGGCGCGGGTCTCACTGCCACTCATGCGATCGCTGTACGGATCGTGCATTTGACTCTGCCACCCCTGTTACGAACAGGGCGGGGATTCTACCAGCCCCCATCCCCAAGAGCCCGCGCAAAAGCAGCGAGCGGCGGCTAAACCCTCGCGCACCCTGCCGGTCAGAGAAAGACCGCGGCGCCCTGACGCGCCGGCTCGCCGATCCGTATACTCATGGGTTTTCGCCCGCCATGCGAGGCTGTTTTGGACAAGATCCTGATCCGTGGGGCTCGTACCCACAACCTGAAGAACATCGACCTCACCCTCCCCCGCGACAAACTCATCGTGATCACCGGCCTGTCCGGCTCCGGAAAATCGTCCCTGGCCTTCGACACGCTCTACGCAGAGGGGCAGCGCCGCTATGTGGAGTCGCTCTCCGCCTACGCCCGGCAGTTCCTCTCGATGATGGAAAAGCCCGACGTGGACACCATCGAAGGGCTGTCCCCGGCGATCTCCATCGAGCAGAAGTCCACCTCGCACAATCCGCGCTCCACCGTCGGCACCATCACCGAGATCTACGACTACCTGCGCCTGCTCTATGCCCGCGTCGGTACGCCGCGCTGCCCGGACCACGACATCCCGCTGGAGGCGCAAACCGTCAGCCAGATGGTCGATCAGGTACTGGCGATGCCCGAGGGCGCCAAGCTGATGCTGCTCGCGCCGATCATTCGCGAGCGCAAGGGCGAGCACCTCTCGGTGTTCGAGGAAATGCGCGCCCAGGGCTTCGTCCGCGCGCGGGTCAACGGCAAGCTCCACGAACTCGACGACCTGCCCAAGCTGGACAAGCAGAAGAAGCACACCATCGAGATCGTGGTCGACCGTTTCAAGGTGCGTGCCGACCTGCAGCAGCGCCTGGCCGAGTCCTTCGAGACCGCGCTGGGCCTGGCCGACGGCATCGCGCTGGTGGCGCCGATGGAAGGCGAAACCGGCGAGGAAACCATCTTTTCGGCGCGCTTCGCCTGCCCGGTCTGCGGGCACTCGATCAGCGAGCTGGAACCGAAGGTGTTTTCCTTCAACAACCCGGCCGGCGCCTGCCCGACCTGCGACGGCCTCGGCGTTAAGCAGTTCTTCGACGCCAAGCGCCTGGTCAACGGCGAGCTGACCCTCGCCGAAGGGGCGATCCGCGGCTGGGATCGGCGCAACGTCTACTACTTCCAGATGCTCGGTTCCCTGGCCAGCCACTATGGCTTCAGCCTGGAAACGCCGTTCGGGCAGATCGGTGCCGACGACCAGAAGGCGATCCTGTTCGGCTCGGGCCGCGAGAGCGTCGACTTCCGCTACCTCAACGACCGGGGCGATATCGTCAAGCGCTCGCACCCGTTCGAGGGGATCATCCCCAACCTCGAACGGCGCTACCGCGAGACCGAATCGCAAACCGTGCGCGAGGAGCTGGCCAAGTTCCTCAGCACCCAGCCCTGCCCGGACTGCAACGGCACGCGCCTGCGCCGCGAGTCGCGCCATGTGTGGGTGGGCGAGAAGACACTGCCGGCGGTGACCCGCCTGCCGGTCGGCGATGCCAGCGACTATTTCGCCGGGCTCGAGCTGACCGGACAGAAGGGCCAGATCGCCGACAAGATTCTCAAGGAAATCCGCCAGCGCCTGGAGTTCCTGGTCAACGTCGGACTCGACTACCTGACCCTCGACCGCAGCGCGGACACCCTATCCGGCGGCGAGGCGCAGCGCATCCGCCTGGCCAGCCAGATCGGTGCCGGCCTGGTCGGGGTGATGTACATCCTCGACGAACCCTCCATCGGTCTGCACCAGCGCGACAACGAGCGCCTGCTCGGCACGCTCAATCACCTGCGCAACCTGGGCAACACGGTGATCGTTGTGGAGCACGACGAGGACGCCATCCGCCTCGCCGACTACGTCGTCGACATCGGCCCCGGCGCCGGCGTGCATGGCGGGCAGATCGTCGCCGAGGGCACACCGCAGGAAATCATGGATCACCCCGACTCGCTCACGGGCAAGTACCTCTCCGGCCGGGTGAAGATCGCGGTGCCGACGCAGCGCACCCCGCGCGACAAGAAGAAACTGCTCAAGCTCAAGGGCGCGCGCGGCAACAACCTACAGAACGTCAACCTGGAAATCCCGGTTGGCTTGTTGACCTGCGTGACCGGGGTGTCCGGCTCGGGCAAGTCGACGCTGATCAACAACACGCTGTTCCCGATCACCGCCACCGCGCTGAACGGCGCCACCACGCTGGAAGCGGCGGCGCACGATAGCTTCGACGGCCTGCAGCATCTGGACAAGGTGGTCGATATCGACCAGAGCCCGATCGGCCGCACGCCGCGTTCCAACCCGGCGACCTACACCGGCCTGTTCACACCGATCCGCGAGCTGTTCTCCGGTGTGCCGGAGGCCCGCTCGCGCGGCTACAACCCGGGGCGCTTCTCCTTCAACGTCAAGGGCGGCCGTTGCGAGGCCTGCCAGGGCGACGGCGTGATCAAGGTGGAGATGCACTTCCTGCCGGACATCTACGTGCCTTGCGATGTCTGCAAGGGCAAGCGCTACAACCGCGAGACCCTGGAAGTGAAGTACAAGGGCAAGAGCATCCATGAGGTGCTGGAAATGACTATCGAAGAAGCCCGCGAATTCTTCGAAGCGGTTCCGGCGCTGTCGCGCAAGCTGCAGACGCTGATCGACGTGGGCCTTTCCTACATCAAGCTGGGGCAGAGCGCGACGACGCTGTCCGGCGGCGAGGCGCAGCGCGTCAAGCTGTCGCGTGAGCTGTCCAAGCGCGACACCGGCAAGACGCTGTACATCCTCGACGAGCCCACCACCGGCCTGCACTTCGCCGACATCCAGCAGTTGCTCGACGTGCTGCACCGGTTGCGCGACCACGGCAACACCGTGGTGGTCATCGAGCACAACCTGGACGTGATCAAGACCGCCGACTGGCTGGTGGACCTCGGCCCGGAAGGCGGCTCCAAGGGCGGCCAGATCATTGGCAGCGGCACGCCCGAAGAGCTCGCCGCCCTACCGCAGTCCTACACCGGGCATTTCCTCAAGCCTCTGCTGGAACGCGACAAGGCCTGAGTGCAGCACAAAAACAAAAAGCCCCGCATTCGCGGGGCTTTTTCGTTGATGCCGGCTCTACATCTTCGACTGCAGGTAGTTCTGCAAGCCGATACGGTCGATCAGACCCAGTTGCTGTTCCAGCCAGTAGGCGTGGTCTTCCTCGGTATCCTTGAGTTGTAGCTCAAGGATTTCGCGGCTCTCGTAGTCGCCGCACTTCTCGCAGAGCGCGATACCCTGTGCCAGCGCCGCACGCACCTGGTATTCCAAGGCGAGGTCGGCCCGCAGCATTTCCGGCACGCTGGTGCCGGTATTCAGCGGTTCGGGAGTCATGTCCGGTACGCCTTCGAGGAACAGGATGCGCTTGAGCAACGCGTCCGCGTGCTGGGTTTCCTCTTCCATCTCGTGGTTGATCCGCTCGTAAAGCTCGGTGAGTCCCCAGTCGGCATACATCCGCGAGTGCAGGAAGTACTGGTCGCGAGCGGCCAGCTCGCCCTTGAGCAGACCGATGAAATAATTGATGACTTCCGCTTCGCCGCGCATGTCGAGCTCTCCAGGAAAAACGCCAAGGTGTTGGATTATCGCCTAAAAGGCGATGACTCAGAGCAACACCGACGACGGGACATAAAAAATTTCGCCTGTCAAGCATCATCGAAAGATAGGCGAGATGCCCGAAGTCTATATGGGACAAGGGCTTGAGTCTTCTCGCCGGCCCTTCGCGCGGTTCCGCGCAAACAGGCTAGGAGCCACATAAGGGCAACGCGGTTGCGGGCTCCGGCGTGTCCGAGCGTGCATCCACGCTCGGCGTTGGCGGCGATGATATGACGAGGCTCCCCCGAGCCATAGCCCAAAGCAAAAAGCGCAGGTCGATGGCCTGCGCATTTTGTTTGCAGCGGGTACGGCACCGCATCTATGCAGGCGGCGCATCGCGTCGGGGCGCGGGTGGCGCTTTCGGCGGTGCCGTCCCTTTCCTGAATCCCCGATCCCGCGCCATGAACGCTTCCAGCATGTGCGGAATCAGCGTCACGGCATCGACCGCTTCGCCGTAGGTCTGCGCGTGCAGCGCGGCGTAGCGGTCGAGGTCGGCTTTGAGGCTGGCCGGGCATGTGAAGGTCAGCTTGACGCTGGTGCTGGAAGGCAGCGGTCCGAGCCGCAGTTTGTTCGTGCTCATCGTGACGACCCCCTGTTGAAGAACAGCGGCTGGTACGGCTGAAGTACCAGGTCGCGGTTGACGATGATGCGCACCGGCAGGCCGGGCCGGTTGGTCAAGGTGGGCTGGATGTTCAGGTTGCGGCGCGTCACCTCCTGGCCGATCTGGTTCACCGTGTCCTGCACGCTGTCGCGGCCGGCGATGATGACGCGGTTGCCGTCCTGGCGGTTCTCGGGGGTGGCCAGTTCGGCACCGATGCCGAGCAGCGTGGTCAGCGCCGCGCCGGCGAAGATCCGATCCCAATGCCAATCGACACCATCCTCCAGGCCGGCATAGCCGGCCGGGTCGCTGCCCACCAGATTGTCGAGCTGAACCGATGAGGTGTCCGGCAGGATGATGCGATGCCACACCATCTGGATGCGCGTCTGCCCGTAGCTGACCTGGCTGTTGTAGCGGCCCATCAGGCGCGAGCCCTGCGGGATCAGTGGATAACGGCCGGTGGCCGTGTCGTAGACCGTTTCCGTCACCGTGGCGATCACGTCACCCGGCAGGTCGGACTTGATGCCCGTCACCAGCGCGGCCGGGATCACCGTGCCGGCCATCACCTGATACGGCGAGACAGGCATTTGCAGATTCCCGGAATTACGGGTTTGCGTGGAACCGGCTTGTGACAGAAACGCCTCCTTCTGCTCCTGCCGGTTCTGCACGGCCGTGGGGTCGAGCGACTGCGCGGCCGTCGAGGCCGGCCCGGCCGCCAGCGGGTCGAAGGCCGCGTTCGACGCGAACGCAGGCGCGGCGGCCTGGGCTGGTGCCGCCGCCGTGGCGCGCTGCCCGCCCGAGCGGAAGAACACCGACGAGGCAGCCGCTTCCTCGGCCTCCTTCAAGCGGGCCAGGCGCTCGGCCTCGGCCGGGTCGTGGCCGGATGGCGGGTAGCCTTGCGCACGCTGCTCGGCGCGCAGGATCGGCCCGCCCAGGTCGCCGGGCAAGGGCTCGCCCAGCATCGGCACCTCCGGCGGCAGCGCGGGTGGCAGTTGCGAGTAGTCGGCGGGCAACTGCGCCAGCCCTTCGGAGCGCGACACGCGATCGACGTTGTACAGCTCGGCCTGCTCGCCTGCGCCCCGACGTTGCGGGGCTTGCAGCGACCAGATCGTCGCGCCCAGCACGGCGGTGGCCATGCCGCCGACCAGCACCGCCAACATGCGCCGGTTCAGGCGCGTGACCGGGCGCGGTTGGGCGCGCAGCGCCACCGCCTCGGGCGCCAGCTTGCCGGCCGGTGGCGCGGCAAGCTCGGGGGTATCGTCCTGGCTCATGGTCAGTTCCCCCGCGTGACGCCATCGGTACGTTCGATGCGCACGATGTCGCCCTTCTTGCCGCCCAGACGCAGTTCAGCCGCACCGAACAGCCGGTCCACGATGTAGTACGGCGAGCGGAAGCGGTAGTTCACCAGTTGCCCGTCGCCCTGCGCGCCGATCACGAACAGCGGCGGCAGCTCGCCCTGGGCGATGCCGGCGGGAAACTGGATATAGACCTTCTCGCCATCGTCGAAGGCGCGCAGCGGCTTCCACGGCGCATTGCTGCCGCTGATCGCGTAGCGGAAGCGGATGTTTTCCAGCGACAGGCCCGTATCGAGCGGCGCGGCGACGCTGGCCGCCTGCGCCTGGCGCTGCAAGGACAGCATCCGGTCCCTCGGGTAGTCCCAGGACACCGAGGCCATCCACGCCTTCTCAGTCGAGGTCAGCTCGATCAGGTAGGTGCGGCGGCTGGTGGTGATGACCAGATTGGTTTTGAGGCCCGAGCGGATCGGCTTCACCAGCACATTGACGCGCAGCTCGTCACCGCCGCCGCTGGCCGTGTCGCCGACGATCCAGCGCACGGTGTCGCCGGCGGCGACCGTCACCAGCTCCTCGCCGGGCTGCAAGGCAATCACCGTCACCCGGCCCGGACTGGCATAGACCTGGTACAGCGCGCCGTCGGTGAAGGGCCAGACCTGAATCGCGTTGACGTAGCCCTCGCGCGTGGGGGCGACGCGCGCCTCCGCGTTGGCGCGGGACACGCGCACGCGCTCGTCCGTGGGCTCGGGCGTCGGTGGCGGCTCCACCGTCTCGGGCAACGGCATCAACTGCCCCGGCAGCGGCAAAGGTTCGGGCACCGCGACCACCTCCACCGGCTTGGGCAGTTCAGGCAGCGGCTGCGCCTGCACCGGCTCGTCGAGGGTGATGGTCGGCGGCTTGCGCGGTGTGGCACAGCCGGTCAGCGCAATGGCGACCACTGCAACAGCGTAAAAGCGGAAAGACGTTTTCATGGCCTGCCTCCTTCGGTCGAATCGAGTTCGCGGCTCCACGACAGGCCGTTGACGTAGATGCCCAGGGGATTGCGGCGCAACCGCGCCTCGGTGCGGGGGAGTTGCAGCACGATGGACACCACCGCCGTCCAGCGCTCGATGCCCGCCGCCGCGCCGTTGACGTAGCGGCGCTCGGTCCAGCGAATCTGGAACGACGCATCGCTGGCGCGCACGACGCTGTTGATCTCCACCGTCACCGTTTCCCGGCCGATGCGCGCGAAGGGATCGTTGGCCCGCGCGTAGTCGTTGAGCACCGCCGCGCCGCGGTCGGTGGTGTAGTCGTAGGCGTCCAGCCAGTTCTGCCGGACGACGATAGGGTCGATGGACAGCGAGCGCACCAGCGTGACGAAGCGCGCCAGGTGGTGCGCGATCTGCGCGTCGTTGGGGCGGTACGGCGTGGCCGCCTCGCCGACAGCGCGCACCTGCCCACCGTGATCCACTTCCACCACATAAGGTGTGACGATGGATTGCGCCGAGCGCCACACCAGGCCGCCGGCCATCAGCAGCGCGAGCGTCAGGCAACCGAAGGCCATCAGCCGCCAGTTCTTCGCCTGCACGCGGGGCGAGCCGATGCGCTCGTCCCACACCTGTTCGGCGCTCTGGTACGGCGTGGCCGGCTGCGGCGATTCGGCATAGCGCACCTGCGGTCGTTTGAATCGCATGGCAAGTTCTCCTTATGAATTCGAGGGATCGCGCAGGCTGGGGCCGCTGCCCGCGCCGCCGCCGTCGCCACCGCGCAGCGTGTGCGCAACGGTGGTGGCGGCATGGGAAAGCTGCTGGCGGCGTTGCAGGCGCTTGGCCCAGGCCGGTTGCGAGGTACTGTCGGACGTGGCGTCCGCACCGCCCTGGGCGGTCGAGGCAGCAGCGCCGCCGCCCGCCCCAGCCGTCGAGGTGGCGGCTTCGGGCTGCATGGCAGAGGCGGCCCGCTCTTTCAGCGAGCGGGCACCGGCGGCGACCTTCTGGCCGACCGACTGCGCGCCCGTGCGGGCGACGTTGCCTAGCCCGGCCGCTGCACCCTTGAGGCCACCACCAGCGCCAGCGGAACCCGCCTGGAAGGCGGACTTCGCACTGCTGGCGGTGGATGCCATCGAGCGCGCACCGCCGGCGACCATGCGGGCAGCGCCGGGCGCCATGCGCGCACCGGCGACGACGGCACCGCCCACGCCCGTGGCCACCGCGCCCGCCGCAACGGCAGTGCCGGCCACGCCGAGCGCGGCACCGGCCATCGCACCCGCGCCAAGTTGCGGGCCGCCGGAAATCAGCCCGGTGGCGATGCCCGGCCCGAAGATCCCCAGCGCCAGCATCGCCAACGAGGCGAGCATCACCACCAGCGCGTGGTCGATGGACGGTTCATCGGGCACGGTCTGGAACTCGGCGAACAGGCCGGTGCCGATGCCGACGATCACCGCCAGCACCAGCACCTTGATGCCCGACGACACCACGTTGCCCAAGACCTTCTCGGCTAGGAACGCGGTCTTGTTCCACAAGGCGAACGGCACCAGCACGAAGCCGGCGAGCGTGGTCAGCTTGAACTCGATCAGCGTGATGAAAAGCTGCACCGCCAGGATGAAGAAGGTGAGGATCACCACCAGCCAGGCCAGGAACAGCACCATGATGGCATCGAGGTTCACGAACACGCCGGGAAAGCCCGTCATGTCGCCGATCTGCTCCATGATCGGCTCGGCGGCGTCGATGCCCACCTTCGCCAGCCGGCCGGGTTGCAGGAACTCGGTTTCCGAAATCGTCGAGCCCGAAGCCATCAGCCCCAGCCCGGCGAACGAGCGGAAGACGATGCCCGCCAGCAGGTTGAAGTTGCTGAGGATGTAGGCGAAGGCGCCGACGTAGAGCACCTTGCGCAGCAGCTTGGCGATCACGTCGTCACCCTGGCCGGTGGCGTGGCTCATGGCCCAGTACCAACCGGCCAGGGTCATGTCGATCACGATCAGGGTGGCGGTGAGAAAGGCGATCTCACCGCCCAGCAGTCCGAACCCCGAGTCGATGTAGGTGGAGAAAACACCAAGGAATCGGTCGATCACCGCCACGTCGTCCATCACGCTTTCCTCAGTTGCCGTAGAAGCGCACGGGCTGCGGCGTGTACGGCGTGCCCTCGCCGAGGAAGCGCCGCCGCACCTCGCGGGCGCGCTCGGTGGCCGCCGCCTGGCGCGCCAGCTCCAGCGATGCGGCACGGTCCTGCGTCAACTGGAGCTGCTGCGCCTGGATCGCCTGCTTGGCCTGCAAGGCCAGCAGTTGGTTGGTCGCCTGCATGGCTTGCAGCGCGCCACCGGCCGACTGGCTCTGGGCGACCAGATCGGCCAGCACGCTCTCGTCTTCGCTGAGGTTCTGCGACACCTGCGCCTGCACGCGCATCGCTGTGTGCAGGCCGTCGAGCGTGTGGCGCCAGCGCTCGCGCGCATCCTGCGCCATGCGGTCGCCGCTGACGCTGGCGGCGTACTCGTGCGGGTACAGCCGCGCGAACTCCTGATCCATGTGCGCCACGTCGTAGGCCAGGCCCTGCGCCTCTGCGATTAGGCGTTCGGTGGTCGCCAGCGTCGAGCGCAGCCGGTTGACCACGTTGTAGTCGAGGCCAGCCAGATTGCGCGCCTGATTGATGAGCATCTGCGCCTCGTTCTGGAGCTGGCGCACCTGGTTGTTGATCTGCTCCAGCGTGCGGATCGCGGTCAGCGTGTTCTGGATCAGGTTGGTCGGGTCGATGACGGTGAACGCCGTCGCGGGTTGCACGACCAGCAGCGAGCCCGCCAGCACGGCGGCGAGCGAAACGGAAAGCACACGGGTTTTCATGACAGGTTCTCCTGTGATTGGGGGGATAAGAACGGGGATGCGGCGGGCGCGGACGGCAGCAGCTCGGCCGCCCAATCGAGGCCGCGATGGCGCAGCCAGACACTGGCGAAGTCGGCGTGGCCGGCCTCGCGCAATACACGGTCCATGTCGCGCTGATCCTGCGGCGTCGAGGCGCCGGCGAACGCCAGCACGACCGGCCCCAGGTCGAGGTCGAACAGGCGGTTGCCGAGGCGCGACTGGTAGTAGTAATCGCGCTTGGGCTGCGCGGTGGCGACGATCTCGATCTGCCGGGCGTTGAGCCCGAAGCCCTGGTAGATCGTGCGAATCTGCGGCTCGGTGGCCTGCGGGTTGGGCAGGAAGATGCGGCTCGCGCAGCTCTCCACGATGGCCGGTGCGATGCTGGAATCCTTGATGTCGGCAAGCGACTGCGTGGCGAAGACCACGCTGACGTTCTTCTTGCGCAGAGTCTTGAGCCACTGGCGGATGCGCGCCGCGAACACCGGGTCGTCGAGGAACAGCCAGGCTTCGTCGAGGATCAACAGCGTGGGCGCGCCGTCGAAACGCTCATCGAAGCGCGCGAACAGATAGCCCAGCACTGCCAGCACGGCGGCGCGGCTGGCCATCAGTTCCTCCATCTCGAAGCCCTGCACATCGGCGGTGCCGAGCCGGTCGTGGTCGGCGTCCAGCAGCTTGCCGTGCGCGCCGCCGAGCACGTAGGGCGCGAGCGCCTGGCGCAGCGCGTTGTTCTGCAACAGCACTGAAAATCCGGTCAGCGTGCGCTGTTCCACCGGCGCGCCGGCGAGGCTTTGCAGCGCCGACCAGATGGCGGCCTTCTCGTCGGGGCCGATGGTGGCACCCTCCTGCTGCGCCCGGCCTTCCAGCCATTCGGCCGCCCAGGCGCGGTAGCCCTCCTGGTCGATGCGCGCCAGCGGCTGGAACGCGATGTCGCCATCCGTGCCCAAGTCGTAGTGCTCGCCGCCCAGGCCCAGGATGGTGGCGCGCATCGAACGCCCCATGTCGAAGGCGAAGATGCGCGCGCCGGGATAGCGTCGGAACTGCATCGCCAGCGTGGCGAGCAGCACCGACTTGCCCATGCCGGTGGGGCCGGCCACCAGCGTGTGGCCCACGTCGCCGATGTGCGTCACCAGCCGGAAAGGCGTCGCGCCGTCGGTGCGCGTGACGATCAGCGGCGGGCCGTCGAGGTGGTCGTTGCGCTCCGGCCCGGCCCACACTGCCGACACCGGCATCAGGTGCGCGAGGTTCAGCGTGGAAATGATCGGCTGGCGCACATTGGCGTAGGCGTTGCCCGGAACCGAAGACAGCCAGGCATCCACGGCGTTGAGTGTTTCCGGAATGGTGACGAAGCCGCGACCCTGGATGACGCGCTCGATCATGCGCAGCTTCTCGTCGGCCACGGCCGGGTCGGCGTCCAGCACCGTCACGGTCGCCGTCACATAGCCGAAGGCCACCTGATCGCCACCCAGCTCCTGCAAGGCCGCGTCGGCATCGACGGCCTTGTTGCTGGCGTCGGTGTCCACCAGCGGGCTTTCCTGCTGGAAGATCGTTTCGCGCAGCAGCGCCACCACGTTCTTGCGCTTGGCGAACCACTGCCGGCGCAGGCGGCCCAGTTCACGCTCGGCCTCGGCTTTGTCCATGCACAGGAAGCGCGTGCTCCAGCGGTAGGCAAAGCCCAGGCGGTTCAAATCGTCCAGCAGCCCCGGCCAGGTCGAGGTCGGGAAGCCGCGCACCGACACCACGCGCAGGTGCGCATCGCCCAGCATCGGCGCCAGGCCGCCGACCAGCGGGCAGTCGGCCAGCAGCGCATCGAGGTGGAACGGCACCTCTGGCACCCCGACGCGGTAGCGCCGCGTGGAAATGGTCGCGTGCAGGTAGGTCAGCGTCTCGCCGTCGTCGAGCCAGGCAATCTCCGGCATCACGCCGTCGAGCAGGTCGAAGAAGCGATCCGTCTCCGCGACGAAGGCGGCCAGCCGCTCGCGCCAGTCCACCCCGCGCTGCGGCGTGTTCTCGTAGAGCAGCTTGGCGGCGCGCGCGTGGGATTCCTCCGGCGGCAGGTACAGCAGCGTCAGGTGGTAGCCGCTCTCGAAGTGGCTGCCGTCTTCCTCGAAGGTCGCACGGCGCTCTTCGTCCACCAGCCAGGACAGCGGCTCGGGAAAGTCGGACTGCGGATAGTCGGCCGCCGCCAACCGCTCGGCCTCCACGAACAAGGCCCAGCCCGAACCCAGGCGGCGCAGTGCGTTGTTGAGCCGCGCCGACGTGGCGATCAGCTCGCCCTGCGTCGCGCTGTCCAGGTCCGGGCCACGAAAGCGCGCGGTGCGCTGGAACGAGCCGTCCTTGTTGAGCACCACGCCGGGCGCCACCAGCCCGGCCCAGGGCAGCCAGTCGGCGAGCAGTGCGGGACGCTGGCGGTATTCGGTGAGGTTCAACATGGCGGCGCCCTCACACGTCCAGCAGCGGCTTGTGCTTGATGTGCCGAGCGAACACCTGCATGAATTGCGGGTCCAGCCGTGCGCCCCACACCGCCAATGAATGGCCGACGATCCACAGCACCAGGCCCGGAATCCACAGTTGCAGACCCAGGCCCACGGCAGCGGCCAGCGTGCCGTTGGCGATTGCCACGGTGCGCGGCGCACCGCCCAGCAGGACCGGCTCGGTCAGCGAGCGATGCAGCGGCACCTCGAAACCACTGGCGAAACCGTCGGCGAACTCATCGGGCGCGCTCATACGACGGCCCCGCCGGAGAAGCTGAAGAACGACAGGAAGAACGAGGACGCTGCGAACGCGATAGACAGGCCGAAGACGATCTGGATCAGCTTGCGGAAGCCGCCGCTGGTATCGCCGAAGGCCAGCGCCAACCCGGTGGCAATGATGATGATGACCGCGACGATGCGCGCCACCGGCCCCTGGATGGATTCGAGGATGGCTTGCAGCGGTCCTTCCCAGGGCATCGAGGAACCGGCCGCGTGCGCCGTGCCGGCCATCAGCAGGAATACGAGCGCCAGCAGCAGTCCCTGTTGCGTCGGCCCGGCCAGGCGCGCAAGGCGGGAAACGTGGAAAGGCGGATTTACGGAAATGCGCAAAGCATGAGAAGGCGTCATGGCAGTTCTCCAGGGTGGGTTGAGGACGGGGAAGGAAGTGGCTGTGCCAGTGCGTCGTCGAGCTGGTAGCCGTGGCCGTCGAAGCCGCTCACGCGGGCGACGGTCTGCACATGCCGGGCACGGCCGCGTCCGGCGATGAACACGATCACGTTCACCGCCTCGGCGATCAGCGCGCGCGGCGGGGTCAGGGCGACTTCGAGAATCAGTTGCTCCAGGCGCAAGAGCGCGCCGTGGGCGGAGCTGGCGTGCAACGTGGCGATGCCGCCGGGGTGGCCGGTGCCCCACACTTTGATGAGGTCCAGTGCTTCACCGCCGCGCACCTCGCCAACGATCACCCGGTCGGGGCGCAGGCGCATGGTGGCGCGCACCAGCTCGGTCATCGACACCACGCCGGCGCGGGTGCGCAGCGGCACGTGGTCGCGCGCCGCGCACTGCAACTCCACCGTGTCTTCGAGCACCAGCACGCGGTCGCCGGTATCGGCGATCTCGGCCAGCAGCGCATTGGCCAGCGTGGTCTTGCCGGTACTGGTGCCACCGGCGATCAGGATGTTCTGACGCTCGCGCACCGCGCGGCGCAGAAACGCGGCCTGCGGCTCGGACAGAATGCCGTCGCTCACATAGTCGGCTAGGCCGATCACGCCCACGGCGCGCTTGCGCAGGGCGAAGGCCGGGCCTGGCGCCGCCGGCGGCAAGATGCCCTCGAAGCGCTCGCCGGTTTCCGGCAGTTCGGCGGTCAGCAGCGGTTGGCCGCGATGCACCTCCGTGCCGACGTGCGCGGCCACCAGGCGGATGATGCGTTCGCCATCGGCGGCGGACAGCGACTCGCCAGTGGCCGCACGCCCCGACGACAGCCGGTCGAGCCACAGCGCGCCGTCCGGGTTCAGCATCACCTCCACCACGTCCGGGTCTTCCAGCGCGGCGGCGATCAGCGGCCCCATCGCCGTGCGCAACATGCGGATGCGTCGGTCCAGCGACGTGGCGGCGGAAGATAGCTCGTTCATAAGGCCGTCTCCCTCGCACGCTCCTGCGCCTCGGCCAGCGCCGCCGCCTCGTCCAGCCGCTGCACGTCGGGCTGGATCTCCTCGACCACCTCACGCACCAGGCTGCGCCCGCGCAGCAGGTGGCGGCCGAGCTGTTCGATGAACTGCTCGAAGCGCGCCTTGCCCTGCGCCTTCGCCGCCTCCTGATGCGCCTCCGGCAGCGGCGTACTGACGGTGAGGTAGTAGCGCACGAACAGCGCCAGCGTCTCGATCAGGATGTTCTGGTCGCGCTCCAGCTTCTCGAACTGGCGCGACAGGCGATCGAGGCGTTTGGCGATGGCCGCCTCGCGCTGGTCGGCCGCGTCCGGCGACAGCCAGGACGCCAGCGCTGCCGCAACGATGGACGACTTGGACACGCCTTTCTTGGCGGCCAGCTCGTCCAGGCGCTTGGCGTGGTCGCGCTCGATGAACAGGTTCAGGCGATGGCGGGAATGAAGATGGCTCATAGCTGGATTCCGTCGTTGGGATCGAGGGCGGCCAGCCGCGCCGCGCGCGTCAGGCGCGGGTCGAGCTGGGATGGCAGGGGAAGCGGCAGGTCGTCTTCGTCATCAAGCAGCGCCAGGTCACTGGCCGCGTGCTCGGGTTCGGCGCTGTAGGCCACGGCGTCGGACAGCTCGGGCTGGCGGCGCGGGCCGCCGTCGTCGGGGTCGTCGAGCCCAGCGGCTGCGACAGCAGGCGCAACGGGTATGGCGGGAACCGCCAAGGTGCTCCAGTCGTCCGGCCGGACCGCTGGAGCATCCGTATAGCGGCCCTGCACCAGCACGGGCGGCGGCAGGATGCGGCGCTGGAAGTTGGCGTCGGTGTAGTAGCGCAGCTTCCGCGCTCTGATCGGCGGATGGCCGGACACCATCACCACCGCCTCGTCGGGCGGAAGCTGCATCACCTCGCCGGGCGTGAGCAGCGGCCGTGCCGTCTCCTGACGCGACACCATCAGGTGGCCGAGCCAGGGTGCGAGCCGGTGGCCGGCGTAATTGCGCTGCGCGCGCAGCTCGGTGGCGGTGCCCAGGGTTTCGGAGATGCGTTTCGCCGTGCGCTCGTCGTTGGTGGCGAAGGTCACGCGCACATGGCAGTTGTCCAGAATCGAATGGTTCTGGCCGTAGGCTTTGTCGATCTGGTTGAGCGACTGCGCGATCAGGAAGGCGCGCAGGCCGTAGCCCGCCATGAAGGCCAAGGCGGACTCGAAGAAGTCGAGCCGGCCCAATGCCGGGAACTCGTCGAGCATCAGCAGCAGTTCATGGCGGCGTGGAATGCCGTCGCTGCCATCGAGCGATTCGGTGAGTCGCCGGCCGATCTGGTTGAGGATCAAACGCACCAGCGGCTTGGTGCGCGAAATATCCGAAGGCGGCACCACCAGGTACAGTGACACCGGATGCTTCGCCGAAATCAGGTCGGCGATGCGCCAGTCGCAGCGCGAGGTCACTTCGGCCACCGTGGGATCGCGGTACAGGCCGAGGAAAGACATGGCGGTGCTCAATACACCCGAGCGCTCGTTGTCGCTCTTGTTGAGCACTTCGCGCGCGGCGGACGCGACCACCGGATGCGGCGCATCGCCCAGGTGATGCGTCGTCATCATCCGGTGCAGCGTGACTTCAAACGGGCACGCGGGATCACTGAGGAAGTTGGCGACGCCGCGCAGCGTCTTGTCCTCGCCGGCGTAGAGCACATGCAGGATGGCGCCGACCAGCAGCGCGTGGCTGGTCTTCTCCCAGTGGTTGCGCTTTTCCAGCGCGCCTTCGGGATCAACCAGAATGTCCGCGATGTTCTGCACGTCGCGCACTTCATGCGCGCCGCGCCGTACCTCCAGCAGCGGGTTGTAGGCGGCCGACTTCGCGTCGGTGGGGTTGAACAGCAGGCAGTGCGAAAAGCGCGAACGCCAGCCGGCGGTGAGCTTCCAGTTCTCGCCCTTGATGTCGTGGATCACGGCTGATGCCGGCCACGTCAGCAAGGTGGGCACCACCAGGCCCACGCCCTTGCCGCTGCGGGTGGGCGCGAAGGCCAGCACATGCTCCGGCCCGGCGTGGCGCAGGTAGCGCCCGTCGAACAGGCCGAGAAACACGCCCGCCAGGCCCATCAGCCCGGCCTTGATGATTTCCGCGCCGGCGGCCCAGCGCGCCGAACCGTAGGTGGTGACGCGGCGCGCCTGCCGCGAGCGCCATACCGACATGGCGATGGCCACCACTACCGCCACCAGGCCGCTCGCGCCAGCGATGGCGCCGCCCTTGGCGAAGATGTGGGGCGCGTAGGCGTCAAAGAAGAACCACCACTCGAACAAGCGCCATGGGTGGTAGACCGGCGTGCCGAAGAAATCGAACCAGGGCGAGCCAAGGCGTACTTGATAGCCCAGGGCGGCGGCTGTCCATTGTGTGGCGGTCCACACGCCGGCGATCACGATGCCGAATACGGCGGCGATCTGCCCGAACAGCACGTTCGTCCCTTGCATTTACGGCCTCCGACTTCTCCTGCGCTGATGCCTCGGCGAAAACGGCACACATGCGTGCCGCAAGGTCGAGAATCAGTGCCGGGTCGGTGCCGGTCAAAGACCGTTATCGGGACAAAACTCGCTTGGAAAACATCAATTCATGCGGGGGCGGAAACAGAGAAAGCGCAGCAAGCGCGAGCGCGTTGCGGCGTGTTGAGAAAAATTCAAGATCGAAACCGCCAGGGCTGCGATCAGAACTTCGGCGGCGTCTCGGGCGGTGTATAGGGCACGGTTCCGTCACCGAAGAAGCGCTTGCGCGTCGCCTCGGCCACGCGGTTGCACAGCTCGTCGCTCAGCGCGGCGCGATCGAGCCTGCATTGTTGGCGAAGCTCCTTCAGCCGTTCGGGATCGGCCGCGAGCGCTTCGACTGTGGGCAATGCGGCCGGCGCCGGTGTTTCGGACTGGCCGCAGGCGGTGAGCGCCAGGGCAAACAGAAACGGCATGATCTTCTTCATGGCTCGAATTCCTCCGCAGTGTCGGACTGATGGGGCGTGGCGGGCTTGCTGCCCTCGGGCGACTGGATGGAATGAACCCTCTCGATGAAGCGGGTCAGGGTTTCCGAAGGTTCGCCGACCAGTCGCAGCAGATAGGTCGTGAGCATGGGCGAACGTCCGGCCAATGGCCTTGCCACGATGCCCGAGTCTCGGCAGACGATGATGTGCGATGAGCCGGCCAGCCCCAGGGCCAATCCCGCCGACACCAGCGCCATCATCAAGTCGAACGACGCCACCTGTTCGGCAATCAACGGCTCGCGCTCCGCGCGGCGCAGCACGCGCGCCACCTGTCGCGCATAGCCTTCGTACACTTGGGGATCACACAGCACCAGCGGATAGCGCAACACTTCGTCCAACGGGATGCGCTTGTGAGCGAGCAGCGGATGCCGTGCGGGCACGGCCACCATCAGCGGATCACTCCACACCGGCTCCGCGACGATGCCATCACCCACCTCGTCGGACTGTGCGAAGCCCACGTCGTACAGGTCGTCATGCAGCCCTTTGATCTGTTGTGACAGCGGCGTCTCGAACAGGCGGATTTCGACTTCGGGTTCCTCCTGCCGACACAGCGCCAGCAGGGTGGGCAGGCGTGATGGCGTGAGTCCGTCGGACAGGGCGATGCGTAGTTGGCCGTGAAAACCGTTGGCCGCAGCCCTCATGCTGTCCCGTGCCTGCTGCAAGGCTGCGAAGATGCGCGGCACATGGGTGAGGAACAGTGTGCCCGCACGAGTCAGCCGCGTACTGCGGGTGGTTCGTATGAACAGCTTGACGCCCAAGTCTTCTTCCAGCTCCTTGATGGCGCGTGACAGTGGTGACTGCTCAATGTGCAAGCGTTCGGCTGCGCGGGCAAAGTGCAGTTCCTCGGCAACCGCGAGGAAGCATCGCAAGTGGCGTAGTTCCATCCAGTAGTTCCCATCGTTGAATCACCGGCAACCAAGAGAACCGCCCACATCCGGCATGCTTTCTACTCGGGCGCCTCAGCTTCTCCTGCATCGAAATCAACCATCAGCGCTCGCCCCCATACGGCCTGACGAAGCCCACCAGCCCCGAAGAAGAAATACCCATGCTCTCGGCATGGGCCAGCGGGTGAACATTGAACGGCACGGAAATCACTGCGGTGATCCGCAAATCCAGATCACCGCGATGGGCAGAGCCACCGCCGTCAGTGCCCCCATCAGACTCATGGCCAGCGCCGCGAACGCACCGCATTCCTCACTCTCCTGCAAGGCCCGGCCGGTCCCCACCGCATGGGCGGTGATCCCCAGCGCGATGCCCTACGCCGCCGGATGATGGATGCCGAAGCGACGCAGCAGCTCAGGGCCGCACATGGCACCGATCACGCCAGTGATCAGAACGAATACGGCGGCAAGTGCGGCCACGCCTCCAATCTGTTCGGCCACCAGCATGGCGATGGGCGAGGTCACGGACTTGGGCGCAAGCGTCATCAACATGACGTGATCAGCGCCGAATGCCCAAGCCAGGCCCACGCCCAGCGCCGTCGCGACAGTACCTGCCGCCGCCAACGTGATCAGGATCGGCCAGAACAGTTGGCGGATACGCTGCAAGTTGAGATACAGCGGCACGGCCAGCGCTACCGTGGTCGGCCCCAGCAGCACCGTGAGCACAAAGGCGCTGTCGCGATACTCTTCATAGCTGAGCCCCGCCAGCAGCAGTAATCCGATCACCACGATCATCGAAACCAGCACGGGTTGCAGGAACATCGACCGGGTGCGTTCGTAAGCGGCCTGTGCCATCTGGTAGACACCTAGCGTGATGCCCACGCCGAATAGAGGGTGATGCACGACGGCGTGCAGCGCCTCTTGCCCATGCCAAACCATCAGCTTTCGCTCCGTTGCGACTGACGTTCAATCAGCCGCTGCATCAGCCAGCCCGCGAACACCAGCGAGATCAGCAACGACAGACCCAGGGCTCCTGCCAAGGCCCAGAAGTCAGCGGCGATCTGTCGGGTGTAGACCATGACCCCTACGGCGGGCGGCACCAGCAGTAGAGGCAGGTAACGCAACAGAGCGGTGGCCGCTTCGCTGATCGGCTGCCCCACTTCGCCACGAATCCGGAGGAAAGCGAACATCAGCAGCATGCCGATGATCGGACCGGGCAGCATGGGCAAGATCAGGACATTGAGTGCGGTGCCGATCAACTGAAACAGCACCAACCAAGTCAGGCCACGGAGCAGCATGCTAGCGGGGCGAAGAAGCTGAGGACGCAGGAATCACCTTCTCGGCCACGGTGCTGAGGTTATCCAGCAGGTCTGCGGAGTCCTTCTCGATCCGCTTGCGCAGAAAGAGGTGGTTGGCCAGACGTCCGATCAGGTGGGAAAAGCGATACTCCAGCGTGCGCGTGAATCGGGTCATCGTTCCCATCGGTTTGCACTCGTAGGTCACGAACATCATCAGGCCGTATCTGCCACGCGCCCGCGCCTGCCAGCGATGCCCCGGCACGTATTCGATGACATCCCACAGCAGATGGCCCGCGCGGCCGCCGGTGTATGCAAACTCGGCACCGGCAGGCAGCGAGCCGGAAGGGCCTTTGATCGCCACCGGGTAGTGGTGCCATTCGTGCCAGCGAGTCGGGGTACTGAGATAGCCCAGCACCTGCTCCGGCGACCGGCGGATGTCGATGTGGTGCTGCATCGAGGTCATCTTCTTGCGATCTTCGATGTGGCCTTCGTTTTCCCAGTAGAGCGTCCCGTAAATCCAGTCCCAGAGCGGGAACACCACGTTGAAGTTGAACGTCTGCATCAAGTCACGGGCATGGTGCAGCTCGTGCAGCCGGCGCATGTGGCGCACCCACGGCAGCTTCGAGATGGGATGCTGTTCCGGCAGGTGTTCGCAGGCATGGAGAATTTCGTAGGCGAGATATCCGAGCAGCATCGATCCGCTGAAAAGGGCCGCAACATTGGTATTCCAATGACTCAGCACCCAGTAGCTCGCCAGGTTGGCCGCCGCAAACACGACGATCAGCCATGCCGGGAAAAAGATGACCCGCCAATCCTGGGCGCGCTCGTAGCTCATCTGTCCGTAAGCGAAGAAGCTGTGGTGGTCGCCGGTATGGCGCTGGTAGAACATCTTGCTGAAGCGGTGTTTGAAGTGGCCCAGGTGCCGGTGAACCATGTATTCGCCCCAGTTCTGGAGGATCAGCGCCAGCGGCACCGCCAGCCACTCCCAGGGCTGCACGTTCTCGGCACGGCTCCAGAGAAATCCGATGCAGAGCGCGCCGAACAGAAGAACAAAGCCGCCATGCAGCCAGGCGTTGTAGCGGGGATTGATCTGCGCGCGATACCGCGCGCGAAAGCTGGTCGTATCGAATTGCATGTGCTTGCCCATCCTGTCGAGGAGTTGACAGGACGATAGGGGGCGTCACATTATTTGTCTAATGGATATTAAAAATGACCTTTATTCATGATAACGAATTTACGACAGATCGACCTGAATCTGCTGCTGGTATTCGATGCGCTGATGCAGGAGCAGAACCTGACGCGAGCCGCTACGCGCTTGCACTTGAGCCAGTCAACGGTCAGCAATGCCCTGGCCCGCTTGCGCGAGCAGTTGGGCGAGCCGTTGTTCCAGCGCACATCACGCGGAATGGTGCCTACCCCGCAGGCGCAGACCCTCTATGGGCCGGTGCGTCAGGCATTGCATCTGCTGCGTATCGGGCTGGGTCCGCAGGAAGAGGTCGATGTCGAAAGCGACCTGATGTTTCGGGTGTCGATGAACGACTACGCGCAGGCCGTGTTTCTGCCGGAGGTGCTGTCTAAACTGCATGCGATGGCGCCTCGACTGGTGCTCTCCGTCCAGTCGGACGATGCAGACACCCTCGTAAAACGTCTGGAGACCGGCGAGCTGGATCTGGCCATCGACTACCTGCACTTCAACAACGACGATCTGCGGTACCAGCCGCTGAGCGAAGAAGAACTCGCCGTCATCGCCTGTTCAAATCATCCCAAGATCAAGGGACGATTGACGATGTCGCAGTTTCAGGATTGCCATCACGTCTCGGTTCATCCACGCGCCGGACGTGGGTCGCCACTGGAGATCGTGCTGGGCTCTGCGAAGGTGCAACGGAAGGTGCAGTTGCTTGTGCCGCACTATCTGGCCATTCCAGCGGTGGTCTCTCGCTCCCACCTGCTCGGAACCGTGCCGCGACGACTCGCCGAGCACTTTGCCAAGCAGTATTCCCTACAGATTCTTCCCCTGCCGCTGGTCATGGCGCCGGTCCAGGTGAACCTGATCTGGCACAAGCAGCAGGACGTAGCCGTCGGGTTGAAGTGGTTGCGGGAGCAGCTTGTCTCGACGATGAAGCGCCGATAAGCGCTCTGCCCCCGTTGAAAGATGCACCGTGCCGGCGGCACGCCCCCAAACCGGTCCATCTAAATACCTGGGCCGCGCGAGCGGCCAAGCTCCCACGTTGCTCGCCCAGCTTGCACGGTCGCTGACAGCGATTGGCCAAGGCGTTGTTCGATGACGGGCTTCCATGGCACCAGGCTGAACCCCTTGCCGTCATCGAGCATGGCGTAGCGCCCGCTGGCCAGCATGACACTGCGCCGGTAGACGCCGCTGACGCGCTGGCCGTCGCCCACCGGGCGGTGCTCCAGGCCGGTTTCGGCGGCAATGCTTTGCGCCGCTGACGCCAGCTCCCGGTTGCGCAGTGTGCGTAGCAGGTTGCGCGCGAGGATCACGCGCTGGCCGCGCCGCTCGGCCAGGCCCTGTTCTTCGAGGAAATCGGCACGCTGCTGGAGGGCTTTGCGCACCTCGCTGCCAAAGCCCAGCTCGCCCAGGCCCTCGCCGCCGCCGATCAACTGCTGGTCCAGCCAGGTGGCGCCGATCACGCGAGCCTGCCGCTCGATGGACAGGTGCGATTTCAGCTCCACGGCCACGCCGCCGCCCAGGCGCTGGGTGTCGTGCCGCCGGCCCTGCTCGGGCAGGTCGGCCGGGACTTGCCAGACGCCTTCGCCCAGGCGCTCCACGATGCCGGCGCGGCGCAGGGCTTCCAGCCGGCGGACATGGGCGGCGACCACCTCGGCGGGGTCGCGGCCGCTCATGGTCTGTCCTTGGGCCTGCGCCTTGGCCACGGCCAGGTGTTGGTCGGTGCGGTACAGGCCATCGACGGCCAGCGCGGCGATGGTCTTGTCCGCCGCGCGCACGCCGGCCGCGCCTTTGACTTCCACCACCGCGCCCCTGGGGTACTGCTCCAGCTCTGTGCGGGGTGGCAGCGCGACGTAGTGGGCCTTGCCGTCGGTGCCATCGACGATCAGGTAGCCCTTGTCGTACAGCTCGTCGGCCAGGCCCTTGGTGGCGACGCGGCCGAGGATCGGGCGGGCGTGCTTGCCCGGCTCGAACACCGCCAGTTCGCGCTGCGCGCCGCCCATTGCGCGCTGCATGGTGCGGATGATGTCGCCGCGCTCGCCCATCGCCCGCAGGGTGTCTTCGACGTTGGGGTGAATGGCCCAGACGCCGGGCTCCTTTTCGCGCACCAGCCCCATGCTCTGCAAGTGTTGCAGGCGGCCGATCAGCAGCAGGCGCTGGCTTCGCAGACGGGGCAGCACGTTCAGCCGGTCGATGGTGATGCGGCCGTTCACCGCTTCGCGCTGTAGGGTGCGGTCCAGCCCCGTCCAGCGCTCCTGCTCCACCTCGCGGGCCATGCTTTGCTGGATCTCCAGTTCGGTGCGCGGGCCGAGCCATTCGGTGGCCAGTTCGGCGGCGCGGTGGCGCATTCCTTCGGCGATGTAGTCGCGGGCGATGATGAGGTCTTTTCCGGTGTCGTCTTTACCGCGCAGCACGATATGGGTGTGCGGGTTGTCGGTGTTCCAGTGATCGACGGCGACCCAATCGAGCTGCGTGCCCAGGTCGCCTTCCATGCGCTGCATCAGGTGGCGGGTGTAGGTGCGCAGGTCGTCGAGCTGTTCGGCGTCTTCCGGCGAGGCGATGAAGCGGAACTGGTGCCGGTCTTCGCGGCCGCGTTCCTCGAAGGCGGCCAGGTCGGCGTCGTCGGTCATTGGCCCGTAGGCGCGGCCCCGCCCGCCCTGGCGGTCCACGCCTTCGCGCTCGATGTAGCGCAGGTGGGCGGTGGTCGAACGCGGCCCGGCCTTGGCGAGATTCACCAGCCGGGTCTTGATGGTGACGCGCCGTGCATTGGCGCCCAGCGACTGCCCGGCGAAGCGCGCGGCGACGTGCCCGCGCCCCAGCCGGGCACCGGGACGGTGGCCTGCCTTGCCGACCTTGGCACCGGCCTTGCTGGCCTGCTTGAGCACGCGGTTGACGAACGACTGCGTGCGGTCCTTGGGCGCGCCGGGACGGATGCGGAAGCGGTCGGCGTCGTCGCCGCTGCGCCGGCTCATGGGGTGGCTCCGGCGCAGTCCAGCGCGCCAGAGGGCGCGATGCACGCGGTTTCGCCAGTGCCTGCGTGGCCTTGGCGCTGTTCGCGGCACGATGCCGTTCCCCGGCGCGTGCCGCGCTCCCCCCACGTGCAGACTGGCTTTTCGCGCAACGCAGTGCCGCGACCTTTTATCTTGCCCTGCATCTGCCCCGCGCCTGACGGCACGGGGGTGCGATGCCCAGGCGGCGCTGCGCAAAGCGCCGCCTGGCCGCCTGCGAGCGCCAGCCCTGCCTGTGGCATGGCGCGCTCGGGGCAAGCTGTCTGCACGGGGGAATGCCGGGCCAAGCGCGGTGCGAAGGCACACGCGCGGCACCGGCATGAACGCGAACACGGCGGAATGATGTGCGCTGTCATGGCTGCGGCTCCAGGCGCAGCGGCTGCGCTACGCCGAGCACGGCGGCAGCGCTGACTGGGCCGAAGTAGCGGCTGTCGAACGACGCCGGGTTGGTGACGCTGAGCAGGAACAGTTCGCCCTGGGCAAGTGGACGGCACTGCGGCCAGGATGGCAGCGGCCGGCCCCAGCGGTCGGTGCGCAGCACGGCGACCACCGGCACGCCGTCGATGCGCACCACGCCATCGACGATGCAGACGTGTTGCGGCGCCACCGCGCCGACACGCTTGAGCAGCGGGATGTGCGACGGCAGGTAGCCGCGCTGCGCGGCCAGCGTGGCGGCGTCTGCCGGCAAGGTGGTGAGCACGATGCTGTCTACCGACAAGGCACCGGGCAGCGCGTGCGCCGGTGTGATGCGATACCAGCCGACCGGCACGCTGTCGGATGGGTTGTAGACGATGCGCACCGCCGGCTGTACGAAGGCGGCCCAGGCCAGCGCCGCGAGGCCGCCGGCCGCGAGTGCAGCTAGTGCAAGGCGAACGCGACGGCGTGAGCGAGGCACAGCGGCGGGCGTTGTGGTGGCGGGTGTCGTCATTGCAGCGCCCTCCCGGCCAGCCAGGCCGCATGGCGCTCGGCGCTGTAGTCCGGCAGCGGCAGGTGCGCGGCCAGGCGGTTGCCCAGCGTGCGCCAGTAGGCCGGCGACACCTCGGCAGGCTCGATGCCCAGCGCCTCGATGGCGTCGATCCGGGCGAGCACGGCTCGCGTTTTCTGTTCGCCTTCGGCGTGCAGCAGGATGCGCGCGCCGGGGCGAACGCCGGGGATGCTCTGCATGGCATCCAGCGGCGTGCAGGCTTGCAGCACCATGAGCTGCCAGCGCACGGTGCCGTAGTCGTTCGATTGCCAGCGGATGCGGCAGAAGATCGCCGTGGGCAGGAACACCGCGCAGCGCCGCCAGCGGTCGAGCTGGACGGTGCGCGCCGGGTGGCCGAAGCGCAGGTAGAGGTTGATGCGCTGCTCGACATACGCGAGCGATACGCGCGTGAGCGGCGTGCTGCTGGCGAGTGCGGCGAGCGGTTGCGGTGACGGCGGCGTTGCCATCTGTGCGGTGCTGTTCATGGTGTGTGCTCCGGGAACTCGCGCTCCAGCAGCGCGCGCAGCAGCTCGGCCACGGTCACGCCCTGGGTGAAGGCCGACACCTTGATGCGGGCGCGCATGGCGGGCGTCACGTCGAGGGTCAGGCGTGCGGTGTAGAGGTCGCCTTTCTGGAGGTCGGCGCTGTCGCCCTGGCGAATCCAGGCTTCGGCCTGCGGATTCGCCGGCGGGCGCGTGCCGATGGCGATGCGTTTGCCGCGTTCCCTGCTCATGACGGCCACCGCAATAGCTCGTCCACCAGCGCGGTGATTTCGCGCGCGGCCATGCTGTCGGGGGCTGTCTCGCACGCGAGCCGGCCGGCGGCCACGCTGTCGGCGAAGACGATGCGCTGGCGCACTTCGGAGCGCAGTGCCGGCAGCGGCTGTTCGGCGAGCGCGTTGCGCGCTTCGCGGCCGATGATCGTGGTGCTGATGCGCCGGTTGATGACGAAAGCCGCGCGCAGCGCTGGCCGGAATACCTGCGCCTCGCGGATCAGCGCGACCATCTCGGCGCTGGCCCACAGGTCGTAGGGGCTGGGCTGCACCGGGATCAGCACACAGTCGGCCGCCAGCAGCGCGGAGCGCGCGAGTGCGGCAATGCGTGGCGGGCCGTCGATGACGATGTGATCGCAGCGCCGGGCCAGTTCCGGCGCTTCCTGGTGCAGCGTTTCGCGGGCCAGGCCCACGGCGCTGAAAAGCCGTGGCAGGCCCTGCTGGCTTCTGCGCTGCGTCCAGTCGAGCGACGAACCCTGCGGGTCGGCATCGAGCAGGATCACCTGTTGACCGCGCAGCGCGAGTTCGCCGGCGATGTGGGTGGCGAGTGTGGTCTTGCCGACGCCGCCTTTCTGGTTGAGCAAGGCGACGATCATGGCGCAGCCCTCCGAGGTGGAAAGCGGCTCGCTGAACGCCTTGGAAAACGCTTTTGCTGTTGGCCTGCGGCGCTTATCCACCGCGCCAAGGTCTTTCTACTAAAAGTTAGGTATTTATTGTTAGATACGTTAGAGAGCGTCAAAACCCGCGCTGTTACTGGGTTTGCGGCTGTTTCGCACGCCTGATAGCACGATAGGGTCACGCCTGATAGCACGAGCCTCGGCACGCCCGATAGCACGAGGGCGTTCACAGCTTGTCCCGCAGTTATCAACGTGCCGTGGACGGCACGGGGCGGAAGGCCAGAATCTCCGGCTCGCCGGGCCAGCGTTCGATGGACAGTACGTAGCCGGGCAGCGACTGCCGTGCGACCAGCGCGCGCAGGTCGCAGGCGAAGTCGTAGGGCTTGGCGAGACTGCCCGACTTGCGGTGCAGGTAGCGGAAGTCGAACTGCCAGCCTTCGCGCTGCTTGCCGCCATGCTTGCGCACCAGGCGGTAAAGCCAGCGCTCGATGCCGCCGGTGAGCTTGAAGTACGCGGGGTCGATGGTGAGCACCAGGGCCTCGTCCAGCACGCCGGCATAGAACCAGTCCGGCAGGATGAGTTCGAGGCCGAGCGGGACGCCCTTGGCGTCCGCGCGCTCTTTCCATTCGTTGATCCATGAGAAGCGGTGCAGACGCCGCCCTGTCGTTTCGCGGATCGAGGTGGCCACCGTGGTGGATTGCAAGCGATCCAGCGCGGCCTTGAGGCGCTGGTAGTCGCGCAGCGACGTGCCGCGGCCGATGAAGCGCAGAATCTCGTAGGGCGTCGCCTGCATCCTGCGCGACGGCTGGATGCCCGCGTCGCGCGCTTCGACGATCTGGCTGGCGGCCCAGATGAGGATGTCCGCATCCCAGATGGTGGCGATGCCGTGCTCCTGCGTGCCTTCCACGCGCACGGTGACGCCGGACGAGCGGAAGTCGATCGGCGCAGTGCGCCGCGACTTCGCCAGCGAGAAAAACGGATAGGCCATCAGGTCCTGGGCGTCGCGCGGCGCCATGTCGCCGGGCAGCGCGCGGAACAGGTCGAGCTGTTCGCGCTGCTTCTGCTCCAGGCTGAACACGGCCAGGACCACCCGCGCGCCGGTCGTCAGCGGCCATCGCGGTAATCACCCGCATGGCGTTCGGCGTATTCGGGGTCGGACGTGGCCTCGAAGCTGCGGGCGTCGGCCCAGGCGTCGAGGTCGGCCACTGCGTACATGACGCGGCGGCCGAACTTGCGAAAGCGCGGGCCGCCGCCGATGACACGCTGCTTCTCCAGCGTGCGCGGCGACAGGCGCAGGTAGTCGGCGGCTTCGTCGTTGGTCAGGTAGCGCGCGGGCTGCTGCGCGGTGGCGGGTGCGGCCTGCGGCCGCAAGGGAGCCGGTCTCATTGCGTGAACCTCCATCGGTCGGGGTCGCCGGCCACGACAGCGCGACCGGATGGAGGCAGTCTCAGGAAAGCAAGGCGTCCTGCTCAGGGACGTTTTGCGCGGGCGGCGGAACGTCCCTGTTCAAGTGTCGGAAGCTGTGCCAAATGGCGGTAGCCGCCGCGCATCAGCCATTGCCCACGCCGCACCAGGCGACGCACGCGGGCGCGCAGCGCACCGTCGGCGTGCCAGTCCTGGTGAATGGTCTCGGTGCCGAACAGCACGTCGGCCACCCGCCGCAGGGACGCACCTGCCAGGCTGCCGTCCAGCGCTTGCAGGGTGTGCATCTCCAGCAGCGCGGTGGCCGCTGGGCGCGGATGGACCGCCGCCGACGCGGCCACGGCCAGCTTGTCCAGTTCCCCAGCCAGTGCGTGGCAGCGCGAGTACGGCTGCGCGGTGGCGCGCCCCGCGGTGCGGTGG
>NZ_JASCPA010000022.1:0-66518 GCF_029959715.1 Pseudomonas sp. PS02288
GATCGGTAGCGCCGCCAGCGCCGTGCAGGCGCTGGCGACCCAGATCGGTTCCATCGACCAGGTGTTGGCGGTGATCCGCGGGATTTCCGAGCAGACCAATCTGCTGGCGCTGAACGCGGCGATCGAGGCTGCGCGGGCTGGCGAGATGGGCCGCGGTTTCGCCGTGGTCGCCGATGAGGTGCGCACGCTGGCCAGCCGCACCCAGGCCTCCACCGACGAAATCCAGCAGATGATCGGGCGCCTCAAGCAGGGCGCCGACACCGCGGTCGGCTCGATGCACGCCGGCCAGGCCGCGACCGGCACGGGCGTGGAATCCAGTCAGCGCACCGGTCAATCGCTCAGTGCCATCAGCGACCAGGTCGAACGGATCAGCGACATGAACCATCAGGTGGCCGCGGCGACCGAGGAGCAGTCGTCCGTGACCGAGGAGATCAACCGCAACGTGCAGGGCATCGCCGATCTGGCCCAGGCCACCGCCAGCGAGGTGTCCAGTTGCCGCGACGATTGCCAGGTGCTGCGCGGCCTGGCCGACGACCTGAGCATGCAGGTGGGACGTTTCCGCCTCTGACCGACCCTTGCGGGTTCACCCAGGAGACCTCCGGCCCGAGGTGCCCGGGCTGGTCGATCAGCCGCGGCGGATCAGCCACACGCCGCCGAGAATCAGCACCAGCCCGGCGATCTTGCCGAGGCTGATCGGCGCTTCGCGAAAGCCGGCCCAGCCGAAATGGTCGAGCACCACCGCCATGCTCAGCTGGCCGGCGAGCACCAGCACCATGAACAGCAGCGCGCCGACCCGTGGACCGGCGAACGCCGCGGTGACGATGAAGAAGGCGCCGAGGAAGCCGCCGCACCACTGCCACCAGCTCAGGCCCTTGAGCATGTTCAGGCTGGGCAGTTCGCGCTGGGCCAGGGTGATGCAGAACAGCAGCGCGGTGCCGACCGCGAAGGAAATCAAGGCTGCCGCGGCGACGCTGGATACCTGCCTGGCCAGCAGGCCGTTGATGCCGGCTTGCAGGGTCAGGACCGAACCGGCGACGAAGGGCAGGGCGAGCAGCCACCAGGCGAAAGGCATAAGGACTCCGGTCGGGAAGAGGGCCGGGGATTATGCCCCAGCCTTGCGACATCGCGTTCGGATGAAGCGCCCGTTCAGCGCGGCGGATGCGCGGCGGACGCCTCGGCATCGGCGAGGGCGAGGAGGGTGGCGAAGAATGCCTGCTTGCCGCGCTCGTAGGCCTGCGCATCGGCGATCGGGCTGTCCACCAGCTTGCGTTTCAGCGCGTTGAAGGTCGCCACGTCCTCGGGGTGCTGGCGCAGCCAGTCGCGCACCCGCAGGGCCTGGCTGGCCTGCTGCGAGTCGAGAATCCGCAGGCGCTGCCCACGCCTGACCAGCTCGTCGCCCCGCTGGCGGTAGCCGAGCCCGAGCAGCAGCTCGACCAGGTCGGCGCCGTCCAGGGTGTGCGGAGGCACCAGGAGGATGTCGATCGACGGTCGCCCGCCCAGAGCGGGCACCGCGCTGCTGCCGACGTGCTCGAAGCGCACGCCGAGGATGCCCTCGCGTTGCAGCGTGCCGTCGATCTCCGCCAGCGCTTCGGCATAGCGCTGCGGGCCATCAGCCTGCGGCTCGACGAATTCCACGGCCTCGGCATCGGCGGGAAGGCGGCCATCGAGCGTGACGGGGCGCGGGTTATCGGCCATGGCGTTTCTCCTGTCAGAGCCTGTTCTTGGGCCTAGGGGCGAACGGAGCGGGCCGGCTCAGCGCGGTGGATACTGGCTGAGCACCTTGGCCACGGTGTCGTTGATCGCCTGGGCGCGTTCGTTCGGGCTGGGCGGATTCTGCCGCATGATCTGCTCGGCGCTGCCGCGCCAGACCAGCTTGCCGTCCTTGCCGTCGAGCAGGTCGATCTGGATGGTGCCGACCTTGTAGTCGATGGTCCGCGTCTGGTTGATCGCCGGGCCGCCCCAGTAGTTGCCCCAGTAACCGCCCCAATAGCCGCCATAGTTGGTGCTGACCTCCTCCCGGCGCTCGTCGACGATCAGCCAGGCCTGCACCTTGAGGTCCG
The DNA here is from genome assembly GCF_029959715.1 of Pseudomonas sp. PS02288. Classification (NCBI taxonomy): domain Bacteria; kingdom Pseudomonadati; phylum Pseudomonadota; class Gammaproteobacteria; order Pseudomonadales; family Pseudomonadaceae; genus Pseudomonas; species Pseudomonas sp. PS02288. The sequence goes on from NZ_JASCPA010000022.1 coordinate 2,061, forward strand.
CCGCAGAGCCAGCCGCCGCCGGGCGCAGGCCGCGCTGGTCGAGCTGGGTGCCGATCGCTTCGCGGATGCGCTGTTCGGTGAGGTCGCTCTTGATCCGCGGATCGTCGGGTCGGTACTGCACCACCGGCGCCTGCCAGGCCCAGCTGCGGTAGGCGGCGAAATCGCGCGTGGCGTCGTAGTCGCGGTCGATCTGGACCGACTGGCAGGCGCCGAGCAGGAGCAGGGCGGGTATCCACAGCAGGGCTTTGAACATCATCGATTCTCCGGAAAAACCTGATCGTTCGAGGATACGCCCCGCGCGCCGGGTCAGGACGGCGGGTATTTTTCCAGCGCGCGGTTGACCGCATCGCGCAGCGCCTCACGGTTCGTCGACGGGCTGTCGCCACCGGCGCGCGCCTCGGCGCTGCCGCTCCATACCGGCTGGCGGCTGGCGCCGTCGAGCAGCTCGATGCGCACCACCAGGACCTGTTCCTCATAGGTGCGCACGATCGGCGCGCTGGCGTAACCGCCATAGTAGTCGCGCCCATAGGGACCACGCCCGTAGGCGCCGCCGTAGCCATAGTCATCGTAGACCCGGCGCACTCGGCGCTCCACGCGCAGGTCGGCGCTGACCTGCAGGTCGGCCGGGTTGCCGGCCCGGGCCGGGCGCAGGCCGCGGCGGTCGAGGCCGGCGGCCACGGCCTCGGCCATCTGCTCGGGCGTCGCCCAGCTGGCGCCCGCCGGCATCCGGCCCTGCGCCCAGCTCCAGTTGCGGTACCGGCCGTAGTCGCGCGGGGCGGCCGGATAGGCGCTGGCGTCGTAGGCATTCGCCGTGGCCTGTGGCGGGGCCGGTGGCAGCGGGTTGGAACTGGCCGTGTAGGGGTTGTCCTTCGCGCAGCCGGCGAGCAGCAGCGCCAAGGGCAGGCCGAGGGTGGCGGAAAACGCGAAGCGACGCTTCATGGTCAATCTCCTGCGGCGTATGAACGCCCTCTCAGCGTGGCTGGCAGAGCCAGTGCAGATAACGGCCCAGCCCGGCGAACGCCGGATGCCGGCGGTGCGCCAGCTCCATCTCGATCAGGTCGGCGGGGTCGGCCTTGGCCTGGAATTCCGCCGGCATGTAGTCGTGGAACACGCGCACGCCACTGGTGCTTTCGACCCGCCAATCGGCGTGCAGTTGCGCGGCCAGCTCGCGCGGGTCGAGCGGCCGCTGCGGTGTCAGGCTCTGGCCCTCGCCGGCGAAGCTGGATTTGCGCAGCTTGCGGAAATGCCCCTTGAGCAGGTTGCGGTAGACCAGCGCGTCCTTGTTGTAGAACGCCAGCGACAGCCAGCCATCGTCGGCGGTGAGCCGGCGCAGCGCCGGCAGGATCGCCGCCGGTTCGGCCAGCCATTCGAGCACCGCGTGGCAGACCACCAGGTCGTAGGGCGCCTCCAGCCGTTCGGGCAGTTCCTGCCAGGGCGCCTGGATGAAGGTGGCGCCAAGGCCGGCCTCGGCGAAGCGCTGGCGGGCGCCGTCGAGCATCGGCTGGGCCGGCTCGGCGAGAGTCACCTGATGGCCGCGTTCAGCCAGCCAGAGCGCCATGTGGCCGAGCCCGGCGCCGATGTCGAGCACCCGCAACGGGCGTTGCGGCAGGGTTTCGGCAAGGTCGGCCTGCAGCACGGCAAGGCGGATCGCGCCCTTGGCGCCGCCGTAGATCTTCTCGGCGAAGCGCGTCGCCAGGGCGTCGAAGTGGCGGTCGCTCATGTGAAGCGCCGCTCGTTGTCGGCGAGCTTGGCGCGCACCGCCTGGTCCATGTCGATGCCCAGTTCGGCGCACATCAGCAGCAGGTAGAGGACCACGTCGGCGACTTCCTGGCCGGCATGTTCGAGCTGCTCGGGCGGCAGCTGGCGCGACTGGTCTTCGTCGAGCCACTGGAAGATTTCCACCAGCTCGGCCATCTCCACGCTGGCGGCCATGGCGAGGTTCTTCGGGCTGTGGAATTTCCGCCAGTCGTTGGCATCGCGGATCGCGTGCATGCGGGCGGTGAGCTGTTCGAGGTTCATGCGGGGCTCCTTGGAGTCGCATAGCTTCGAGGGTTGCGCCCGCCCGCGCAAGGTTCGGCGTGTGCTCTAGGCCAGCGCTGACCACTCGCCGTCCATGTGCGGCAGGTCGGCCGCGCCGCGCAGCGCCAGTTGGCCGCTCGCCCCCGGCGTGCTGGCCAGCAGGGTCAGCTCGCCGGGCAGCAGCAGCGGTTTCTTGAAGCGCACCTGCACCTCGTAGCCGGCGTCCGGCAGGCGATCGCCCAGCGCCGCCAGGCTGCGCGCCTCGAGCCACAGGCCGTGGGCGATGGCGCGGGGGAAGCCGAACAGGCGCGCGCTGAGGGCGCTGAGGTGGATCGGGTTGTAGTCGCCGGCGACCCGCGCATAGGCGCGGCCGATATCCGCCGGCGCCCTCCAGTGGTCGACTTCGGCGAGCGCCAGCGCCTCGCGGGGCGCGGCCTCGCGCGGTTCGCCCGGAACCTTCGCGGCGCGACTGAGAAAACGGCTTTCGCCTTCCCAGAGCGGCCCGAGCTGGTCGTCGACGCTGATCAGCAGGCTGAACAGCGCGCCTTTCGCGTGCGGCTGCAGGTCGGCCACGCGCACGCCGACGCGGAACGGGCCCAGCCCGCCGAGCGGACGCAACACGCGGATACGGTTTTCCAGGTGCACCAGGCCGAGTAGCGGGAAGGGGAAATCGTCGGCCGTCAGCAGGCGCATCTGGAGGGCGAATGCCATCACGTGCGGGTAGGTCGGCGGCAGCCGGCCGTCGTCGGCGAAAGCGCAGACGCGCCGGTAGGCGGCGAGGTGGCGCGCTTCCACGCTGACCGGGCAGCGCAGGCCGCCTTCGGGCAGCGTGCGGCCGCTGACCTTGCGCTTCAAGGCGGCGCGCAGGAACAGCTCGGGCAGCGCGGGTGGGGCGTGCAACTCGGTCCAGGGTTGGCTCATGTCGACCCCCTCAGGCGCCCAGCAGGCTTTGTCCGCACACGCGCAGCACCTGCCCGGTAACGCCACCGGATGCGGGCTGGGCGAACCAGGCGACGGTTTCGGCGACGTCCTGCGGCTGGCCGCCCTGGCCGAGCGAGTTCATCCGCCGCCCGGCCTCGCGGATGGTCAGCGGCATGGCCGCGGTCATCTGCGTCTCGATGAACCCCGGCGCCACCGCGTTGATGGTGATGCCGCGCTTGGCCAGCTCCAGCTCCCAGGCCTGCAGCAGGCCGATCAGCCCGGCCTTGCTGGTGGCGTAGTTGGTCTGGCCGAAGTTGCCGGCGATGCCGCTGGTGGACGACACCAGCAGCACGCGGCCTTCGTCGCGCAGCGTGCCGTTCTCCAGCAGCGCCTGGGTCAGCCGCTGCGGCGCCTTGAGGTTGACCGCGATGACCGAGTTCCACAGCTCGTCGGTCATCTTCGCCAGGGTCTTGTCGCGGGTGATGCCGGCGTTGTGCACGACGATGTCGACGCCGTCCGGCAGCGCCTCGACCAGCCGCTGCGGCGCCTCCTCGCCGCCGATGTCCAGGCCCAGCGCCTTGCCGCCCAGGCGCGCGGCCAGGGCGTCGAGCTCCTTCTGCGCTTTGGGCACATCCAGCAGCACCACTTCCGCGCCGTCGCGGGCGAGGGTTTCGGCGATGGCCGCGCCGATGCCGCGGGAGGCGCCGGTCACCAGCGCGCGCTTGCCGGCCAGCGGCCGTGTCCAGTCCTGCACCTTCTGCTCGCTGGCCGCGAGGCGGATCACCTGGCCGGAGACGTAGGCGCTCTTCGGCGAGAGGAAGAAGCGCAGCGCGCCCTCCAGCTGGTCTTCGGCGCCTTCGCCGACGTACAGCAACTGCACCGTGCCGCCGTGGCGGATTTCCTTGCCCAGCGAGCGGGTGAAGCCTTCAAGGGCGCGCTGCGCGCTGGCGGCGAAGGGATCGATGAGGGTTTCCGGCGGCCGTCCGAGGACCACCACGTGGGGGTTGCCGGCGAGGCTCTTCATCGCGGGTTGGAAGAAGTCGCGCAGGGCCACGAGTTGGTCGCAGTCGACGATCGCGCTGGCATCGAACACCAGGGCCTTGAGCCGCGGGCCGTGCTCGGCGGTCCAGCTCGGCAGGCCGGCGACCGCGTTCGGCGTGTACACCGCGTCGGTCAGCCTCGCCAGGCTCGGCAGCAGGCCGGCGGCCAGCGCGCCATCGCCGCCGAGCAGCAGCGCGCCGTCCACCGGGCGCCCGCGCCCGGAACTCCAGCGTTCCAGCGGCACCGGCGAGGGCAGGCCGAGGGAGGCCACCAGCTTCTGCCCGAGAGCGGAATTGGCGAAGGTGAAATAACGGTCGCTCATGGAACGGACTCCTGCATTGAATCTCCAAAGTGGACCACGTCGCGCCGCCACTCGTTCGCGGCGGCGCGGCCTCAACCAGGAGCCTCGCCATGACTTCGTTGCGCCGGGTCGCCATCGTCGGCGGCAACCGCATTCCCTTCGCCCGATCCAACACCGCTTACGCCACCGCGAGCAATCAGGACATGCTAACCGCCGCGCTGGAGGGCCTGATCGAGCGCTACAACCTGCACGGCCTGCGCCTCGGCGAAGTCGCCGCCGGCGCAGTACTCAAGCATTCGCGCGACTTCAACCTGACCCGCGAATGCGTGCTCGGCTCGCGCCTGGCGCCGGAAACACCGGCCTACGACATCCAGCAGGCCTGTGGCACCGGGTTGGAAGCGGTGATCCTGGTGGCCAACAAGATCGCCCTCGGGCAGATCGACAGCGGCATCGCCGGCGGCGTCGATACCACCTCGGACGCGCCCATCGGGGTCAACGAAGGGCTGCGCAAGATCCTCCTGCAGGCCAACCGCGGCAAATCCACGGCCGACAAGCTCATGCCGTTCATGCAGCTTCGCCCCGGCCATCTCAAGCCGGCGCTGCCGCGCAACGGCGAGCCGCGCACCGGGTTGTCGATGGGCGAGCACTGCGAGCTGATGGCGCAGGAGTGGGCGATTCCCCGCGCCGAGCAGGACCAACTGGCCTACGACAGCCATCACAAGCTCGCCGCCGCCTACGCCGAGGGCTGGCAGGACGACCTGCTGACGCCCTACCTGGGCCTGAACCGCGACCAGAACCTGCGCGCCGACATCAGCCTGGAGAAGATGGCGACGCTGAAACCGGTGTTCGCGAAGGGCCCGCGCGGCACCCTCACGGCGGCCAATTCGACGCCGCTCACCGACGGCGCCTCGCTGGTGCTGCTGGCCAGCGAGGACTGGGCCAGGGCGCGCGGCCTGCCGATCCTCGCCTACTTCAGGGACGGCGAGGCGGCGGCCGTGGATTTCGTCAAGGCCAGGGAAGGGCTGCTGATGGCGCCGGTCTACGCCGTGCCGCGGCTGCTGGCGCGCAATGGGCTGACGCTGCAGGACTTCGACTACTACGAGATTCACGAAGCCTTCGCCGCGCAGGTGCTCTGCACGCTGAAGGCCTGGGAAGACGCCGGCTACTGCCGCGACCGGCTTGGCCTGGAGGCGCCGCTGGGCGCCATCGACCGCGCGCGGCTGAACGTCAAGGGCAGCTCGCTGGCCGCCGGGCACCCGTTCGCCGCCACTGGCGGACGCATCGTCGCCAACCTGGCGAAGCTGCTCGCCGCGGCGCAAAGCGGGCGCGGGCTGATCTCCATCTGCGCCGCCGGCGGGCAGGGCGTTACGGCGATTCTGGAGCGTTGAAGCGGATGGCGCTCGGCGAGAGTTCGCCTGGTGGGTTACGGCGCGCGTGACGATATTGTGTGGCCGAGGAATCGGGTGGGGCGCCTAACCCACCCTACGGGCCGGTGCGATTTCCGTAGGGTGGGTTAGCGGCGAGCACGCGATCGACAGATACGCCGCCAAACGCTCGCGCCGCCTAACCCACCGGATGGCGCTCGGCGAGAGCTCGCCTGGTGGGTTACGGCGCGCGCGGCGATGTCGTTCGGCCGATGAATCGGGTGGGGCGCCTAACCCAGCATACGGACCGGTGCGATTTCCGTAGGCTGGGCTTCAGCCACGTTCGTTCACCGAAGCGCCGCGTAACCCCCGGGCGGCGCCCGGCGTTTCCTACGCGGAATCGCCGCTGCGCAGGCGGATCGCCAGGTCGAGGATGTCCTTGGCGACGTAGTCCCAGTCGCCTTCGGCGTGCAGGTCCTGGGTCTGCCGCGGGCCGTACTCGTGGGGGCGTGGGATGAAGGCGGTCTTCAAGCCCAGCGCCTGGGCCGCGCTCAGGTCCGAGTTGTGCGCGGCGCAGAGCATGACCTCTTCGGGCGCCAGGCCGAGCAGCTCGCAGGCGCCGAGGTAGACCTCGCGGTCGGGCTTGTAGTGGCGAAACAGGTCGGCGCAGAACAGCACGTTCCACGGCAGCCCGGCATGCCGCGCGACGTCCAGCATCAGGCTGAGGTTGCCGTTGGTGAGGCTGCCGACGGTGTAGTGCCGGCGCAGCGCCGTTAGCCCCGCGACGCTGTCTGGCCAGGGCTCCAGCCGATGCCAGAAGCGGTTGATGCGCTGCCGCTGCGCCTCGTCGAAGTCCAGCCCGTGCTCTTCCAGCAATCGATCCAGGCTCTGCCGGTGCAGGCCGTCGAGCACCGTCCAGGGAAGCTCGCCGCGGCGCACTCGGTCCATCGAAGGCGCGTAGTGCCCGCGCCACTCATCGGCGAGGGTCTCGCCGGGAATCGCCTGGCCGGTTTCCCGCGCCAGCTCGGCGAACTGCGCGATCAGGCTGGAACGCCAGTCGACCACGGTGCCGAACACGTCGAAGACGATGGCTTTCATTGGCAATCTCCTCATTAGGTGGCGGGCGCCCTGCGCGCCCTGGGTTCGTAGGGGTGCGCGCGGCGCACTGGAACTACGCCTGTTTCGGCGTGACCCGGATGTCGCTGATGCCCAGCTCGGCGATGCGGCTGTATTCGCTGTCGCAGACCGGATCTTCCCAGGGCGCATCGGTGGTCACCTGGGGTTCGGCCTGGTGTTTCTGCATCAGCCGCAGGCGTACCTGGTCCAGGCTCGGCTCCTCGAATTCCTGCATGTCCAGGGACGCGTCCTGGCCGTTGATGCGGTAGCTGACGTGATAATGCTTGAGTGCGTGCATGGCGAGAATCCTGTGCGGGTTTGTCTTCCGACCACGCCGACGCGCTCAGTTTCCCTTGCGCTCGCGGGCATCGGCTTCGGCGGCGAGCAGCAGGGCCTTGCGCGGCACGCCCCAGCGGTAGCCGCCGAGCGCGCCGCTGGCGCCGACCACGCGGTGGCAGGGCACCAGCAAACCGAGCGGATTGCTGGCGCAGGCGCGGGCAATGGCGCGCGGGTGGCTGCCGAGCTGTTCGGCGAGTTCGCCGTAGCGGCGCGTCTGCCCCGAGGGAATCGCCTGCAGGGCCTGCCAGACGCGCTGCTGGAAGGCGCTACCGCGCAGGTCCAGCGGCAGATGCGCGGCGCGTGCCGGCTCGTCCAGCTGGCGCAGCGTCGCCGCCAGCCAGTCGCCGAGGCCCTTTGGGTCTTCTTCCAGTTCGGCGGCGGCGAAGCGCTGGCGCAGGTCGGCGAGCAGCGTTTCGCGGTCGTCGCCGAACAGCAGCGCGCAAACGCCCCGTGCGCTGGCGGCGAGCAACAGCAGGCCCAGCGGGCAGGCGGCGAAGGCATAGCGCAGGCGTTCGCCGGCGGCGCGCTGGCGGCGTTGCGCCGGGCTCAGCGCGGCGGGCGTTTCGTACAGCGCGCGGGTGCCCGAGTAGCCGGCCTGCAGCGCCGCCTCGAGCACCGAGTCCGCCTCCGGCAGGGCGGCTTCCAGACGCTGCCGGCGCTGCGCGGCGGCCCAGGCGCGCGGCGTCAGCCCGGTGCGCGCCTTGAACGCCCGCGCCAGATGCGAGGGCGACAGGCCGATGCGCGCGGCCAGTTGCTCCAGCGTCGGCGTGGCTTCGCTGCTTTCCAGCAGGCGGCAGGCGGCGGCCACCAGGGCGTCCAGCTGCTGCGCCGGGCTCTGGCCATTGGGCACGCAGCGCTGGCAGGCGCGAAAGCCGGCGGCTTCGGCGGCGGCCGCATCGGCGTGGAAGCTGACGTTGGTGCGCAGCGGCCGGCGCGCCGGGCAGCTCGGCCGGCAGTAGATGCCGGTGGAGCGCACGGCAAAGACGAAGCGCCCGTCGAAGGCGGCATCGCGTTCGCAGACGGCTTGCCAGTAGCGCGCGGAGTCGGGCATGGACGGATCGCTCGGTTGAAGGAGTTCGATTGTCACCGCCCGCGCCGGCGCAGCCAATCCGCAACGCGCTTTCAAACGGCGTCGTGGGAGCGCAGGGCGATGAGGGTGGTCGAAGGCTGACGAAGGGGCTGACGCGGACCTCGCAGGCTTCTTCCGCCAATTCCCCGAGGGCGTTGCCAATGCACGCCGGAAGGTCGCATGCCGGGCGGGCTTCTGTGACAATCGGTCCTCAGGGGAGGCGAAATGCCGTCGCGCCGATGCTAGGCTGCGGAAAATTTTACAGAGTCCTCGCTGACCCTTACGAGTCCCAAGGAGACCGATGAAAACGCCCAAACGACTGGAATCGTTGCTAGAGGACGGCCTCATCGACGAAGTGCTGCGACCCTTGCTCAGCGGCAAGGAAGCAGCGGTTTACGTGGTGCGCTGCGGCACCGAACTGCGTTGCGCGAAGGTCTACAAGGAGGCCAACAAGCGCAGCTTCCGCCAGGCCTCCGAGTATCAGGAAGGGCGCAAGGTCCGTAACAGCCGCGATGCCCGCGCCATGGCCAAGAGCACCAAGCACGGTCGCAAGGAGGCCGAGGAGGCCTGGCAGAACGCCGAGGTCAGCGCGCTGTTCCGCCTCGCCGCTGCGGGCGTGCGGGTGCCCAAGCCTTACGATTTCCTCGACGGCGTGCTGCTGATGGAGATGATCGACGACGGTTACGGCGATGCCGCGCCGCGTCTCAACGACGTCGACCTGGAGCCGGAAGACGCCCGCGAATTCCACGCCTTCATGATCGGCGAAATCGTCAAGATGCTCTGCGCCGGGCTGGTACACGGCGACCTCTCGGAATTCAACGTGCTGCTCGACGCCCACGGCCCGGTGATCATCGACCTGCCGCAGGCGGTGGACGCCGCCGGCAACAACCACGCCTTCAGCATGCTCGAGCGCGACGTCGGCAACATGGCCGCCTATTTCGGCCGCTTCGCCCCGGAGCTCAGGTACACCAAGTACGCCAAGGAGATGTGGGCGCTGTTCGAGGAGGGCAAGCTGACGCCGGAGACCCGGTTGACCGGCCAGTTCGTCGAGGCCGAGGACGAAGCCGACGTCGACGCGGTGATGCGCGAGATCAAGGCCGCACTGGCCGACGAGGCGCGCCGGCAGGCCGCGCTGAAGGATGACGACGACAAGGAGCAGGAACCGCCGCCACCGCCGTGGATGAGCTGAGCGGCGGCGCTTCGGCGCCGGAATCAAAAAAGCGAAGCCTCGGCTTCGCTTTTTTGTGCGCGGTGTTCAGGCGCAACAGCCGCCGGATTCAAGGTCCCTGAGGATCGGGCAGTCCGGGCGATGGTCGCCCTGGCAGTGGTCGACCAGCTCCTGCAGGGTGTCGCGCAGGCCGGCGAGCTCGGCGATCTTGCGGTTGAGTTCGTCGATGTGGCCGCAGGCGAGCGCCTTGACGTCGCTGCTGGCGCGCTGGCGGTCCTGCCAGAGGGTCAGCAGTTTGCCGACTTCCGCCAGGGAAAAACCCAGGTCGCGCGAGCGCTTGATGAACGCCAGGCGGTGCAGGTCCTCGGTCGAATAGTGCCGGTAACCGCTGTCGCTACGCGCGGCGGCGGGCAGCAGGCCGATACTTTCGTAATAGCGCAGCATCTTCGCCGAGAGCCCGCTGTGGCGGGCGGCCTGGCCGATGTTCATGGGCTTCTCCTGTTCTGCGGGAGGTTCGTTGTCGTTGCCTGGGGTGCGCGATGCGCACCGCCTGGGTTGTCCCGGTGCGCAAGGCGCACCCTAGGACGCATCGGGTTTCCAGTAGCGCAGCAGCAGCGCGTTGCTCACCACGCTGACGCTGGACAGCGCCATCGCGGCGCCGGCGACCACCGGGTTGAGCAGGCCGAAGGCCGCCAGCGGGATGCCGATCAGGTTGTAGACGAAGGCCCAGAACAGGTTCTGGCGGATCTTCGCGTAGGTGCGCCGGCTGATCTCCAGCGCCGCCGGCACCAGGCGCGGGTCGCCGCGCATCAGGGTGATGCCGGCCGCGTGCATGGCCACGTCGGTGCCGCCGCCCATGGCGATGCCGACATCCGCGGCGGCCAGGGCCGGGGCGTCGTTGATGCCGTCGCCGACCATCGCCACGCACGCGCCGCCCTGGCGCAGCGCGGCGACCACCGCGGACTTGTCCGCCGGCAGCACTTCGGCGTGCACGTCGGCGATCTGCAGCGCCTCGGCGACCACCCGCGCGCTGCCGCGGTTGTCGCCGGTGATCAGGTGACTGCGGATGCCGCGCGCGTTCAGCGCGGCGATGGCCTGCGCGGCGCCGTCCTTGAGGCTGTCGCCGAAGGCGAACAGGCCCAGCACCCGCGCGTGCGGTGCGCGTTCGATCAGCCAGGACAGCGTGCGGCCCTCGGCCTCCCAGGCCTGCGCACGTTCGGCGAGCGCGCCGGGTTGCAGGCCGCTTTCCTCCAGCAGCCGGCGATTGCCGAGGGCCAGCTCGCGGCCGTCGAGGCGTCCGGCGATGCCGCGACCGGCGAGGGTCTGGCTGGCCTGCACGTCCGCCAGCACCAGGCCACGCTCGCCGGCGACGGCGAGCATGGCCCTGGCCAGCGGGTGTTCGCTGCCACGCTGCAGGGCGCCGGCCTGCAGCAGCAGGGCGGCCTCGTCGCCGTCGCAGGCGTGCAGATGGACGATGCGCGGCGCGCCGGAGGTCAGCGTGCCGGTCTTGTCGAAGGCCACGTCGGTGATCGCGTGGGCCAGCTCCAGCGCTTCGGCATCCTTGATCAGGATGCCGTGGCGCGCGGCGACGCCGGTGCCGGCCATGATCGCGGTCGGCGTGGCCAGGCCGAGGGCGCAGGGGCAGGCGATGACCAGCACGGCGACGGCGTTGATCAGCGCGGTTTCGATGCCGGCCCCAGCGAGCAGCCAGCCGGCCAGGGTGACTACGGCGATCACCAGCACCGCCGGGACGAACACCTGGCTGACCCTGTCCACCAGCTTCTGGATCGGGGCCTTGGCTGCCTGGGCGTCCTCTACCAGGCGGATGATCCGCGCCAGCACGCTTTCCCCACCGAGCGCGGTGGTGCGTATCAGCAGGCGGCCCTCGCCGTTGATCGCGCCGCCGGTGACCCGGTCGCCCGGGCGTTTCGGCACCGGCAGGCTCTCGCCGCTGATCAGCGCCTCGTCGGCGTGGCTTTCACCTTCCAGCACCTCGCCGTCCACCGGGAAGCGTTCGCCGGGCAGCACGCGCAGGACATCGTCCAGGCGCAGCTCGGCGATGCCCACCTCCTCTTCACGACCCTCCACCAGGCGCACCGCACGTTCCGGGCGCAGCGCTTCGAGGGCGCGGATCGCCGCGCTGGTCTGGCGTTTGGCGCGGCTTTCCAGGTACTTGCCGAGCAGCACCAGGGCGATGACCACCGCCGAAGCCTCGAAATACAGGTGCGGCGTGTGGCCGGGATGCGCCGTCCACCATTGGTAGAGGCTCAGCCCGTAGCCGGCGCTGGTGCCGAGGGCGACCAGCAGGTCCATGTTGCCGGCGCCGGCGCGCACCGCCTTGAAGGCGGCGACGTAGAAACGCGCGCCGAGAATGAACTGCACCGGCGTGGCGAGAAGGAACTGCAGCCAGGCCGGCAGCATCAGGTGCAGGCCGAACGGCTGGGCGAGCATCGGCAGCACCAGGGGCGCGGCGAGCACCAGGGCGAGGATCAGCGCCCGGCGCTCGCGGCGCAGCTGGCGCGCGGCGGCATCCACGGTCGGCGCGCCTTCCTCGATGGGCCGGGCGTGGTAGCCGGCGGCTTCGACGGCCTTGATCAGCGCGGCCGGCTCGACACTGCCGAGCAGTTCGAGATGCGCGCGTTCGGTGGCCAGGTTGACGCTGGCGCTGCGCACGCCGGGCTGTTTGAGCAGCGCGCGCTCGACGCGGCCGACGCAGGAGGCGCAGGTCATGCCGTCGATAGCCAGCTCCAGGCGCTGGCTAGGAACCTCATAGCCGGCTTTTTGCACCGCGCCGATCAGGTCGTCGAGGGCGACGCCGTCGGCTTCGACATGCGCGCGCTCCAGCGCCAGATTAACGCTGGCCACGCTGACGCCGGGCACCTTGCCCAGCGCGCGTTCGACGCGACCGGCGCAGGACACGCAGGTCATGCCGGCGATGGGCAGGTCGTAGCGAAGGGGCGGGCTGGGCATGGGAGACTCCTGAATGACCGATGACCCCATGCTCAACCTTGCCCCCCGGGCAAGGTCAAGCGGAAGCGCGAAGACTCAGCCGCGCGCCGCCGGCAGCATCGCGGCGAGCACGCCGTCGCGTTTGCCGTAGTGGTGCACCAGCGCCATCAGTGCGTGGCCGAGGATCATCGCGAAGAGCAGCCACTGCGCGGTGACGTGGAACCACTTGGCCGCCGCGCGGGTGGTGTCGGACAGCGGCAGCGGCTCGAGGGGGATCAGCCAGAACAGCTCCAGCTGGCGTTTGCCGAACAGCAGGCCGGAGAGCGGCATCAGCACCAGCAGCAGGTACAGCAGCGCGTGTCCGGCCTTGGCCGCGCGCTGTTGCCACACGGCATCGGGCGGGAGTATCTGCGGCGCGCCGTGGCGCGTGCGAACCAGCAGGCGCAGCACGGTCAGCGCCAGCACGGCGAGACCGAGGGATTTGTGCAAAACGAATACGCCGCCGGTGCCGCCGAGGAAGTCGCCGAAGAAATCGCGACCGTAGGGCAGGGCGATGATCAGCCCCATCAACACGGCGGTGAGCCAGTGCAGGGCGATCTGGGAGTTCGAGTAACGGGCCATTCTGTGTTCCCTCATCATTAGCAGGCTAAATATACCCTGCTGTTTTGAAGGGGGATACGCAAGCGCCGGTCACGAGGCTTTTGTACCGAATGTTGCCGCGCAGTCAGCGGTTGCCGGCCTGCAGGTAGTAGCCGCCAACGCCCAGCGCGAGGTCGTAGTGACGAATCTCCCCGGCCCGCAGGTCGATGCGCTGGGGACTCGGACGGAGCATCCCCGGTTTGCACGGGCCCGGCCCGCTGATCGAGTCGACACGAATCGATAGCGCGCCCGGCGGCAGGTTGAACGCCGCCTCCTGTCCCGGCATCAGCCGCGCCGCCAGTTCGTCCTGCAGGTAGACGCCGATGTCGCACAGGCTGGCGAGTTCGAGGCGATCGCGCGAGACGATCAGCACCGCGTAGCCATCGGGTTGCTGGGCGCTGACGGTCGGCGGCAACCCGGCCAGGCAGGCGAGCGTGAGGGCGATCAATGAACGGCGCATCGGCGTTACTCCTGAGACAGGGACAGCCTTGACCTTGCCATGAGGTGAAGGTCCAGACTGCAATCACTTTCCTTAGAGGAGTTGATTCCATGCAGATATTCAAGGTTCAAGGCATGACCTGCGGCCATTGCGTACGTGCGGTGACCGGAGCGTTGCAGGGCGTCGATCCGCAGGCGCAGGTCGAGGTCGATCTGGCGGCCAAGGAAGTCCGGGTGGAAAGCGAGGCCGAGGCGCAGGCGCTGATCGAGGCGATCCGCGAGGAGGGCTATCAGGTCGACGCCGCCTGAACAGGCGCGGTGTGACAGCGACGGCAGCCGCGGACCGGGAGTCGCCGCGCCTGCGCAACGAGGTGTAATTCGCCGGTGGTCTGGGTACCCTTGTCGGTCAGGGCGCGTCAGACGCCGGCCTGCCGCGTCCGCGCGCGGCGGGCATCCCGTATCCCCTGGAGATGCCTACGCATGCCGTTACGCCTGCTGTTGATCCTCGGCTCCCTGAGTGCCTTCGGGCCGATGGCCATCGATTTCTACCTGCCCAGTTTCCCCGCCATGGCGGTCGCCTTCGGCACCGACGTGGAGCATGTGCAACTGTCCCTGGCGGCCTATTTCGCCGGTCTGGCCATCGGCCAGCTGGGCTACGGGCCGATGGCCGATCGCTTCGGCCGGCGTGGGCCGCTGTTGTTCGGCGTCGGCCTGTTCACCCTCGCGTCCATTGCCTGCGCCCTGGCGCCGAGCCTGGAGTGGCTGATCGCCGCGCGTTTCGTCCAGGCGCTTGGTGGTTGCGCCGGGATGGTGATTTCCCGCGCCGTGGTGCGTGATATGTGCGACCCGGTGAACGGCGCCAAGGTGTTCTCGCAACTGATGCTGGTGATGGGCCTGGCGCCGATCCTGGCGCCCTTCGCGGGCGGTTTCCTGCTGAACAGCTTCGGCTGGGCCTCGATCTTCGTCTGCCTGACCCTGTTCGGCGCCCTGGCCGGGGCCGGTGTGGCGCTGTGGTTGCCGGAAACCCTCTCCGCGGATCATCCCCGTCCGCCCCTGAGCGGCACCCTGCGGCGCTACCTCGGCCTGTTGCGCGACCCCGAGTTTCTCGCCTTCGGCCTCTCGGGCGGCGTGGCGATGGCCGGGATGTTCGCCTACATCGCCGGGTCGCCGTTCGTCTTCATCGAGCTTTACGACGTGCCGGCCGAGCATTACGGCTGGTTGTTCGGCAGCAATGCGGCGGGCTTCATCCTCGCCGCGCAGATCAACGCGCGGCTGCTGCGCCTGCGTGGGCCGAGTTTCTGGCTGCGCCGGCTGGTGTGGTTGTACTTCTTCGCCGGCGCGGCGCTGTTGCTGCTGGCGCTGTTCCGCCCGGCCCAGTTGTGGGTACTGATGGTGCCGCTGTTCATCGGCATGGCCAGCCTGGGTTGCATCATCCCCAACGCGTCCGCCTGCGCCATGGCCAAGCAGGGCCAGCACGCCGGCAGCGCATCGGCGCTGATGGGCAGCCTGCAGTTCGCCGTGGCCGCTGGCGCCTCTTGGCTGATCGGCGCGCTGCACGATGGCAGCGCGGTTCCGATGGCGTCGGTCATCGCGCTCTGCGGGCTGATCGCGGCGGTGCTGGCCTGGTTCAGCGGGCAGTTGGAGACCACCCTCGCGCACCCGTCGAACGAATAGTCCGGACACGAAAACGCCGCAGCCGTCCGGAGGGCGACTGCGGCGTTCGGGGATGCGCCCTCAGGCGGAGCGCAGCAGCCTGTGCGGCAGCGGGTGCGGGGCGTTCAGGCGCGTTTGCAGGGTGCTGACGAACTGGCGGGCTTCCGCTTCGTTGCGAAACTGCACGGCGAAGCCGTCGAGTTGCACCTGCCAGCGCCTCGAGGGGGTTCCGGTGTCGCGGACCGAGATCTTCATGCCATAACCTCCCGAAAAGGTGGAATCTGCAGGTTAGGCGCGAATCCCCGGCAGCCGCTGACCTGAGTCAAGCAGCCGACGAAACGCCGCTCTCCACCGTGGCCCTCAGAAGCCTTCCAGCACGATCTTGCCCACCGACCTGTTGCTCTCCAGCAGGGCATGGGCGCGGCGCAGGTTGGCGGCGTCGATGCGGCCGAAATGCTCGCCGACGGTGGTGCGCAGCACGCCCGAGTCGAGCAGCCCGGAAACCCGCTCGAGAAGCCTGTGCTGCTCGATCATGTCGTCGGTCTGGAACAGCGAGCGGGTGTACATGAACTCCCAGTGCAGCGACAGGCTCTTGCGCTTGAGCTGGCGGATGTCCAGCGATTCCGGGTCGTCGATCAGCGCCAGCTTGCCCTGCGGGGCGAGCGCTTCGACGATCTGCGCCAGGTGCTGGTCGGTGTGGGTCAGGCTGGCGACGTGGGTGACCTGGCCGACGCCGATGCGCTGGAGCTCTTCGGCCAGCGGCTTGCTGTGGTCGATGACGTGGTGCGCGCCGAGGCTCTTCACCCATTCCTGGGTTTGCGGCCGCGAGGCGCTGCCGATCACCGTCAGCCCGGTAAGCCTGGCGGCCAGCTGGGTGAGGATCGAACCGACGCCACCGCTGGCACCGACGATCAACAGGCTCTGCCCGCGCGAGGCCTCGCCCTCGGCGATCTGCAAACGCTCGAAGAGCAGTTCCCAGGCGGTGATCGCGGTCAGCGGCAGCGCCGCGCTCTGGGCGAAGTCCAGCGACCGCGGGCGGTGCCCGACCAGGCGTTCGTCGACCCGGTGCAGCTCGCTGTTGGCGCCCGGGCGGTCCAGCGCGCCGGCGTAGAACACTTCGTCGCCAACCTTGAACAGGCTGACCTCGGCACCGACCGCCCTGACCACGCCGGCCGCATCCCAGCCGAGCACCTTGGGCTGGCCCGCCTCGGGCTGCACGTTGCGGCGGATCTTGGTATCCACCGGGTTCACCGAGATCGCCCGCACCTCCACCAGCAGGTCGCGCGGGCCGGGCGTGGGCTCGGGCAGCTCGATGTCCTGCAGCGATTGCGGATCGTCGATGGGCAGCGACTGGGTGTAGGCGATGGCTTTCATGAGGGTTCTCCCGTGAGGTTTTTCGAAGTGAAGGCATGCTCGCCTATTTTCGGGATTGTAAAAACCCGGTAGGAATAAAGTCTGTTTCAACGTGGAATTGAAAATGCTTCGTCTGGATGACTTGCAGGTGTTCGTCCGTACCGCCGAGCTGGGCAGTTTGTTCGCCGCCGCGCGGCTGCTCGATCTGTCGCCGGCTGTGGCCAGCGCCGCGCTCAAGCGCCTGGAGCAGGAGCTGGCCAGCCGGCTATTCACCCGCTCCACCCGCAGCCTGCGGCTGACCGCGGAAGGCGAGCAGTACCTCGTGTTCGCCCGCAACGCGCTGCAGAACCTCGCCGAGGGGCGTGACCTGTTGCTCAGCGGGCGCGCCGAGATCGGCGGCCTGCTGCAGCTCTCGGCGCCTTCCGACCTCGGGCGCAACCTGCTGTTGCCCTGGCTCGACACCTTCCAGCGGGCGCATCCGCAGCTGCAACTGCGCCTGCTGCTGGGCGACCGCAATGCCGACCTGTTCCGCCAGCCGGTGGACATCGCCCTGCGCTACGGCGCGCCGGAGGATTCCAGTCTGGTCGCGCTGCCGGTGGCGCCGGGCAACCGCCGGGTGCTCTGCGCGTCGCCCGAGTACCTGGCCGCGCACGGCGAGCCGCGTCGCCTGGAGGACCTCGGCGCACACAACTGCCTGCTCTACATGATCGCCGGGCGGCTGCACGACCGCTGGAGCTTCAGCGATGGCCGCCGCGAACGCGGCGTGACGGTGAGCGGCGACCGCAGCAGCGACGATGCCGACGTGGTGCGCCGCTGGGCGCTGGCCGGGCGCGGGCTGGTCTACAAGTCCTGGCTGGATGTCGCCGCCGACGTTCAGGCCGGCCGGCTGCGTGTGCTGCTTTCGGGCATGCCGGGCGACGCGGCGCCGCTGAACCTGATCTGCGCGCACCGCGCCCAGCTCAACCGTGCGGTGCACCTGCTGCGCGAGCACGTGGCGCGGCACTGCCAGGCGCTGCTGGCCAACGCGCCCTTCGCGGCGTGAGTGCGGAGCCTGCGGCAGGTCATTTGCCGCTTTCGGGTCGGGTGGTAGAGTCGCCGGCATGACCTTCTCCCGCCGCCATTCCGCGTCGCTGCTCGGGGCGCTGCTGTTCAGCGTTCTGCTCGGCGCATTCGCCAGCAGCCTGCACCGTGGGCAGATGAGCGGCTTCGACCTCGCCGGCGTCGGTGGCGGCTTCTGTTCGGCGCTGGGTAACTCCGGCGCAGCGCTGAAGGAAGGCGGCGACCGTTCGACGCCCCTGCTCGCCGATCTGCAATGCCCACTTTGCTCGGCCGGCGACAGCCCTTCGGCGTCGGGCAGCCTCTGGCGCCTGGTCGCCCCCGCGGCTGTGGACGTCACGTCCTCCGCCATCCCCCCGCGCACGTCGGCCGCGCCGCGCGATGTCTG
The DNA here is from genome assembly GCF_029959715.1 of Pseudomonas sp. PS02288. NCBI lineage: Bacteria > Pseudomonadati > Pseudomonadota > Gammaproteobacteria > Pseudomonadales > Pseudomonadaceae > Pseudomonas > Pseudomonas sp. PS02288. The sequence goes on from NZ_JASCPA010000022.1 coordinate 19,875, forward strand.
GCCCTCGGCCAATCCGCGCGCCTCCCCGCTCTTCCTCGGCTGATTACCTGCTGACCGCGCAGCGCCGCTGCGACCGCGATCCGCGCCACAAGGCGCCCGTTTTCCGATTTCGAGGATTCACCATGCTGAAGAAAGCTCTCCTGCTGGCCACGCTCTGTGCCTGCGCCCTGAACGCCGCCGCCCATGAATACGAGGTCGGCCAGTTGCACATCGACCACCCGTGGTCGCGCGCGATGCCGCCGGTGGCGCCGACCATCGCCGCCTATTTCGTGGTGCACAACAAAGGCAAGACCGCCGACCGCCTGCTCGGCGCCGACACCCCGATCGCCGCCCGCGCCGAACTGCACGAGCACGTGCACGGCGCGGACGGGATGATGAAGATGCAGCAGGTGCAGGCCGTGGACGTGCCGGTCGGTGGCGAAGCCCGCTTCGCTCCCGGCGGCTACCACGTGATGCTCTTCGAGCTGAACAAGCATCCGGCGCTGGGCGAGCGCTTCCCGCTGACGCTGCACTTCGAAAAGGCCGGCGACGTGCAGGTCGAGGTGGCGGTTCAGGCGGATGCGCCGGCGGCGGGGATGAAGATGGACGGCGAGCACAAGCACTGAGTCGCAGCGCCGTTCGGTGCCCTTGGTGCGCACGGCGCACCCTACGGGTGTTGTAGGGTGCGCCGCGCGCACCGCTGGCGGGGTTACGCCAGGCGCGCGTCCAGGCTGTTCTGCGCCAGGCGCCTGGCCTGGTCCTGGGTCATGCCGAGGCTCTCGTGCAGGGCCTGGAAGTTCTCCGTGACGTAGCCGCCGAAGTAGGCCGGGTCGTCCGAATTCACCGTCACCTTCACGCCGCGCTCGAGCAACTCGAGGATGTTGTGTTGGCTCATGTCGTCGAACACGCAGAGCTTGGTGTTGGACAGCGGGCACACGGTGAGCGGAATCTGATCGTCGATCAGTCTCTCGATCAGTTTCGGGTCTTCCGCGGCGCGCACGCCGTGGTCGATACGGCTGACCTTGAGCAGGTCCAGCGCTTCCCAGATGTATTCGGGCGGGCCTTCCTCTCCGGCATGAGCGACGGTGAGGAAGCCCTCGGCGCGGGCGCGGTCGAACACGCGGCGGAACTTGCTCGGCGGATGGCCGACTTCGGAGCTGTCCAGGCCGACGGCGACGAAGGCGTCGCGGAACGGCAGGGCCTGGTCGAGGGTGGCCTGGGCTTCGTCCTCGCTCAGGTGCCGCAGGAAGCTGAGGATCAGCCCGCTGCTGATGCCCAGCTTGTCGCGACCGTCCTTGAGCGCGCCGGCGATGCCGTCGAGCACCACCTCGAAGGGCACGCCACGGTCGGTGTGGGTCTGCGGGTCGAAGAAGGGTTCGGTGTGGATGACGTTCTGCGCCTTGCACTTTTCCAGGTAGGCCCAGGTCAGGTCGTAGAAGTCCTGTTCATGGCGCAGCACGTTGGCGCCCTGGTAGTAGAGGTCGAGGAACTCCTGCAGGTTGTTGAACGCGTAGGCGCCACGCAGGCTTTCCACGTCGCCCCAGGGCAGCGCGATCTTGTTGCGCTCGGCCAGGGCGAAGAGCAGCTCGGGCTCCAGCGAACCCTCAAGATGCAGGTGCAGTTCGGCCTTGGGCAGGGCGTTCAGCCAGTCGTACATGGGGGGCTCTCTCAGGCGGTTTTTGCCAGTTTACCAACCGAGGCGCGGTAAAGGGCCGCGCCGTGGTGGTCCGGGAGCGCGGCGACGCTCCCGGAGATCGCCGTCAGACGGCTTCGGCTTCCAGCTCGCGACGGTAGGCGTAGGTCGCGGCGAAGCGCGACAGCAGCCATTCGGCGCAGGTAGTCGTCGGGTACTTCGGCGGGTTGCTGGCGTCGGAGCAGTTCGGCAAGCAGGCGACCACCGTGTCCGGGTGCGGCTCGGCGAAGAACGGCATCGAGTAGCGGTGCACGCCCAGCGGGCTGATCACCCGGTGCGGGGTCGACTTGTAACGGTCGTTGCTCCAGCGCGCCATCATGTCGCCGATGTTGATCACGAAGGTGCCCTCGACGTAGGGCGCGTCGATCCATTCGCCGTCGACGTTCTGCACCTGCAGGCCGCCGGCCGGGTCCTGATAGAGCACCGTCACGCAGCCGTAGTCGGTGTGCGCGCCGGCGCCCTGCTGGTCGGGGCTGGTGGCGGTCTGGCGCGGCGGGTAGTGGATCACGCGGAAGGCGCTGACCGGCTGCTCGAAGCGCTTGTCGAAGAAGTCGCGCTCGATGTCCAGGGCCATGGCGATGGCGCGCAGCAGGGTCTTGGCCAGGTCCTGCATGTCGTTGTAATGCTGCTCGAACAGCTCGCGCCAGCCGTCCTGCTGCGGGTGACGGTTGGTTCCGCGCAGCGGTTTGCCGGCCAGCACGTCGGGATGCGACGCGGGCAGGTCGAGGCCCATGTCGAAGGTTTCCTTGAGGTCGCTGGGCAGTGCCGGGTCGAGCTGCTCGGTGGCGATGGCCCCGTAGCCGCGGTGGTGGCTGGTCTGCGTGATGTCGATCTTCAGCTTCTCTTCCAGCGGGCTCTCGAAGAAGGTCCGGGCGGCGGTGAGCAGCGCTTCGATGCGCTCGGCCGGGATCGGATGGCCCTTGATATAGAGGAATCCGAAGTCGCGGCAGGCGGCGTCGATCTGCTGGGCGACGTCGGCCCAGGCGCTTTCGTCCGGACCGTAGAGGGGGCTGATGTCGATGATCGGGAGTGAGTTCATGTGTGCTCCGAAAAGCGGGTGCTGCGAGTCTTCTCGTACCGGGCAGCGATTTGAGGTCGGACGGAATGGTCCGGCCCCTGTGTGCGGTTCTCCCCGTCGACGAGGAGGGACGGCACGACTTCTGGCGATTTTCGCAAGTTTGGCCTCGTCATTCGCGAGGCATCAATCGATTCCGACGAGGCGCCGGGCGGCGGCATGGCCTTCCCGGACGCGCGCCGCGCGTGGCGGCTGGCGTTTCCTCGACGTGAAGCGTGAAGCGTGAAGCGTGAACGGTGCGCGGAACGCCGGGTGGCGCCGCGCGCGGTAATCGTGCCTGGCCGCCCCGGTCGGCCAGGCGGGGGCTTACTTCGGTAGCTCGGCCTTGATGCCTTGCACGTAGAAGTTCATGCCGGCGAGGTCGGCATTGCTGGCGGTGACGCCGGCGGGAATGCGCACGGTGCCGGCCTGGTCCTTGATCGGACCGGTGAACGGGTGGAAGGAACCGTCCTTGATGTTGGCGATGATGGTTTCGGCTTCGGCTTTCACGTCGGCCGGCACCAGGTCGCTGATCGGCAGCTCGATGGTGTCGTCATGCAGGCCGCCCCAGAAGTCCTCGGATTTCCAGGTGCCGTCCATGACCGCCTGGGTTTCCTTGATGTAGTAGGGCGCCCAGTTGTTGACGATGGAGGTCAGCACGGCTTTCGGGCCGAAGTGGGCCATGTCCGACGCGTAGCCGATGGAGTAGACGCCACGACGCTCGGCGGCCTGGATCGGCGCGGGGCTGTCGGTGTGCTGGAAGATCACGTCGGCGCCCTGGTCGATGAGGGCGTTGGCGGCGTCGGCTTCCTTGCCCGGATCGAACCAGGAGTTGACCCACACGACCTTGATTTCGGTGCCGGGGTTGTACTTGTCCAACGCCAGCTGGATCGAGTTGATGTCGCGGATGACTTCCGGAATCGGCATCGAGGCGACGTAGCCGACGACCTTGCTCTTGGTCATCTTGGCGGCGAGGAAACCGCCGACGTAGCGGCCTTCATAGGAGCGCGACAGGTAGGTGCCGAGGTTCTTGTCCTGCTTGTAGCCGGTGGCGTGATCGAACACCACTTTGGGGAACTGCTTGGCAACCTTGGCGGTCGGGTTCATGTAGCCGAACGAGGTGGTGAAGATCAGGTCGTAACCGCCTTTGGCCATGTTGCGGATGACGCGTTCGGCGTCGGCGCCTTCGGCGACGTTCTCGACGAAGCTGGTCTCGACCTTGTCGCCGAATTTCTCGGCGACCGCGCGGCGGCCCAGTTCGTGTTGGTAGGTCCAGCCGTGGTCTCCAACCGGGCCGACGTAGACGAAGCCGACCTTCAGCGGATCGGAGGCGTAGGCCCCGAGTGTGGCGCTGAATCCGAGGGCGGCGACGAGTGCGCGCAGCATGGTTTTCTTCGACTTCTTCTGCATGATGGGTGAGGCTCCTTGTTCGTATGTTTTGCGTGTCGGCCCTGGGGCTGCCGGATGATTGCAAAAAGCTGACCAACTAGACAAATAACCCGGCGGCGCCGTTAGCGCGCCCGCGAACCCGGCCTCGCGCGAAGCGCGATGGGCCGGGCTGGTGCATGGGAAGCACAGGCCGCCATGCACTGGTGCGTGGCGATCATCGATCAACAAGGATTCCGGCCACCATGCTTGCGCTGCTCCGAGACGAGAAACTGACCCTGCTGGCGATCGTCGCCACGATTGCCGCCTACGCCCTGGAAGGCACGCTGCTGGACGCCGGTCGCAGCAGCGCGCTGATCACCGCCGGCGTGCTGATCGGCGCCATCGTCTGCGCCTCGATGCGCGTCGCCCACCACGCCGAAGTGCTCGCGGAAAAGGTCGGCGATCCCTACGGCACGATGATCCTGACGCTCTCCGCGGTGCTCGTCGAGGTGGTGATCCTGGCCATCCTGATGAGCCACGAGCCGTCGCCGACGCTGGTGCGCGACACCATCTACGCGGCGGTGATGCTCGACCTCAACGGCATCCTCGGTCTGGCCGCGCTGCTCGGCGGCTTCAAGCACGGCGAGCAACCGTACAACGACGATTCCGCGCGTACCTACAGCGTGATGATCCTCACCGCCATGGGCATCTCCATGGTGGTGCCGGAGTTCATTCCCAGCGAGAAGTGGCACCTCTACTCGATCTTCACCATCGGCGCGATGCTGGTGCTCTACGGCGTGTTCCTGCGCATGCAGGTCGGCGCGCACAGCTACTTCTTCAGCTACAGCTACCCGGAGAAGAAGGTGCGCAAGGGCGGCGCCGCCGAACACCCCGCCGGTGGCAGCCGCAGCCTGTCGATCGCGATGCTCTGCGTGGGCGTCGTGGTGATCGGCGCCCTCGCCGAGGTGATGTCCAAGGCGCTGAGCACCGGCCTGGAGGGCAGCGGCGCGCCGCCGGTGATCGCCGCGATCCTGGTGGCGGCGATCTCCGCCAGCCCGGAAATTCTCACGGCCCTGCGCGCCGCGCTGGCCAACCGCATGCAGTCGGTGGTCAACATCGCCCTCGGCGCCTCGTTGTCGACGGTGATCCTCACCGTGCCGGTGATGGAGGCCATGGCGCTGTACACCGGCCAGCCGTTCGAGATGGCGATGACGCCGGTGCAGACGGTGATGGTGCTCATCACCCTGATCGTCGCGGCGATCAACCTCAACGATGGCGAGACCAACGCCATCGAGGGCATGACCCACTTCGTGCTGTTCGCCACCTTCATCATGCTGTCGCTGCTGGGGCTTTGAACGCTCGGGCCGCGTGCGGCGGTCGTCAGCAGACGCCATAGCCGATCTGCAGGCGCTTCAGGTGCCGCCGGTACTGGATGCTGCTGAGGTCCGCCGGCTGGCTGACTTCCAGCGTGGTATGCAGCGGCAACCGCACCGGCCGCTGCGACTCGAGGATCGGCACGTCTTCCTGCAGGATGCTCCGGTTGAAGGCGATCACGTCCGCCTCGCTCACCGCCTCGACGTAGTCGTAGCTCAGGTGCATGCGCAACTGGCTGCGCTCCTCGTCCAGCGGCACCACGAACAGGCGGATCACGTCGGAGGCGCGGGCGCCGTCCGCGCCCTTCTTGTGCAGCACCGCGCTGGTCAGGGCGATCAGCTCGTAGTCGTAGAGCACCTCCGACGGACCTTGCGCCTGCAGGTTGCCCTGGCGCTGGATCACCCGGCAGTCGCGGGCGATGAAGCCGTCGTCATGGGTTTCGAGGCGGTACGCGGCGATTTCCCCGTCGTCGCCGGCGCCCAGGGTGCCGGGGTGGACGAAGCCGAAGTGCGCCATGTCGAGGAAGTTCTCGATCACTCGGTAGGCATTCGCCGCCACCGTGGTTTCGCAGACCAGCAGGCTGCGGTAGGCCGGATCGCCGACCTCCGGCAGGCGCGGCGGCGGTCGCCGCGGCGTGCCCGGGCAGACCCACAGGCAGCCGTCCTGCTCGAGGCAGTGGAAGCTGCGTACCCGGGCCTGCTCCGACGGTTCGCGGCCGGGGTGCGCGGGGTAGTGGCGACAGCGGCCGGCGGCGTCGAACTGCCAGCCGTGGTACGGGCAGGCCAGGCTCTCGCCGCTTACCGCGCCGAGCGACAGCGCGGCGCCGCGGTGCGGGCACTGGTCGAGCCAGGCGCGCGCCTCGTGCTCGCCACGCCAGAGCACGACCGGCAGGCCGAGCAACTGATAGCGGCGCGCCTGCTGTGGGGCCAGCTCGTCACTTATGGCCAGCATGTACCACTGGTCGAAGGCATTGTCCGCGCGTGCGCTCATTGCAGGCTCCCGGTCACGCCTTCGACGAAGTAGTTCATCCTGGCCAGTTCGGCGTGACCGAGGGTGACGCCGGCGGCGACCACCTCCTTGCCGCCCTGATCGCGGAGCGGGCCGACGAAGACGTCGCGGCGGCGTTCGCGCAGCTGTTCGAGCATGGCGTTGGCATCGTCCTGCGCGGCCTGCGGGATCGCGGCGTTGAACGGCGAAAGGGTTACCACGTCATCGGCCACGTCGCCCCAGTAGTCGCCGCTCTTGAAGGTTCCGGCGGCGATCGCCCGGACCTGCTGACGAAAGTACGGCGCCCAGTTTTGCACGATGGCGGTGAGCTGCCCCTTCGGGCCGAAGCTGCTCATGTCCGAGCCGTAGCCGACGCTGTAGACCCCGGCGCGCTCCGCGGCCATCACCACTGACGCACTGTCGTTGTGCGCGGTGAGCACGTCGGCACCCTGGCCGATCAGCAGCTGCGCCGCCTCCATCTCCTTCTGCGGGTCGTCCCAGGTGTTGACCCAGACCACGCGCAGGGTCGCCTGCGGGTTGACCGTGCGCATACCGAGGAGGAAGGCGTTGACCTCGCGGATCACCTCCGGCAACGGGTAGCTGCCGACGTAGGCGGCGATACCGGTCTTGCTCATGTGGCCGGCGAGGATGCCGGCGATGAAGCGGCCCTGGTAGGTGGCGGCCAGGTAGTTGCCGACGTTGGGCGCCTGCTTGTAGCAGGAGGCGCAGAGGTAGATCACGTCGGGATTCTGCTTGGCCGCCTGCATCAGCGGGTTCATGAAGTTGAACGAGGCACCGACGATCACCTGGCTGCCCTGGCGTGCCAATTGGCGCAGCACGCTCTGCGCGTCGCTGTTGCCGCTGACCTTTTCCACATAGCCGGTCTTCAGCGTGGGTATTTCCCGCTGCAGCGTCTGCCGGGCGAGTTCATGGCCGTGCACCCAGCCCACCGGATTGCTTGCCAGGCCGCTGTAGACGAAATCCATCTTCAGCGGCGCCGCGCTCTCGGCCAGGGCGTGGCCCGCCAGCAGCAGGGGGAGGAGGGCGAGGGCGGTTCTGATTCTTCTGTTTTTCATGGGGCACCGGGCACGTCGATCAAGGTGGCCCGACACTAGGAAGTGCCCGGGGAACGGACAATCCGTCGCAGGCCGATTGCCCGGCTGCAGCCAAGAGCGTGTTCATACCAGTCAATTTCCGTTACTGGCACGCAACTTGATCGGCTGATCGGCAAAAAGCCGACGAGGCCATGCGTGCGATGAAATTGTTCACCGAAGACCAGCTGTTTCGTTTCGGCGAAACCACCTACGAGCGCGGCGGCAGTTACGGCCCGTTGCGCGGCCCCTATCTGTGGCTGGCGATGATCGACGCCGGGCGCAGCCGCCTGGACATCGACGGCCGGTGCGTCGAGCTGAACGCCGGCCAGGCCTGCCTGGTGTATTGCCGCGAGAAGGTGCTGCAGCGCTTTCCCGGCGATCTGCACTGCCATGCGAGCTGGTGCGAGACCGGCGAATTCCTCGACACCCCGGACAACCAGCGCCTGCTGCAACGCAGCTTCGGCGCCTTCGACGCCAGTGCGCGGCTGAAATCGCTGCTGGGCATGGGCCTGGAGCTGGAGAAGGAGCAGCCGGGCCAGGCCGAGGCGCTGCGCGACGTGCTGGCGAAGGGCGTGTTCTACGAGTGTTTCCGCCAGCTCGGCCTGCTGCCGGAGCGCGCCGGCGCGCTGCACCGCTCGGTGGCACGGGCGAAGAGCTACATCGAGCGGCACTACGCGGCGCCCTGCAACCTCGACGAGATCGCCGCCTACGCCTGCCTCAGTGCCCAGCACCTGAGCCGGCTGTTCAACGAGCAACTGGGCATGCCGCCGATGCAGTACCTCTGGCAGGTACGCCTGAACAGCGCCGAGGAACTGCTGATCCAGTCGACCCGCAGCATGGCCGACATCGCCTATCAGTGCGGCTTCAAGAGTCCCTGCCACTTTTCCCGGATGGTCCGCGAGCACTTCGGACACAGCCCGCGCGAGCTGCGCCGGCGGTGCTGGGCGCGGATGCCGGCGCTGTACAGGGGCGAGGCGCGCGACGTCCACTTCTAGGAGCCGGCCTCACAAGATGCGACAGATGACCGCAGTGGCGGGTTGGGGTAGTTTGGCGCTCGATGAGCGTGTTTCGAGGAACCGTGAGTTTGGATGCATCGCGGTCGGGCTGGCCCATGACGCCCGTCTGACCGGGTGCCGGCTGGTCGCCATCGGCGCCGCCAGCTTGCTCGTCAGTGCCACCCGCCTGCCGCCGCTTTGGCTATCGTGGTCTTGCAGGCAACATGCCTACCCCTCGTCCGCAGGCTCAAGGAATCCGCTCAATGAAAGGATGGAAACTCTTCGCGCCGCTGCTGTTGCTCTGCATCGTCGGCATCACCCTTTACCTGCGCTTGCACCGCGAGCCGCTGCTGCTGCAGGGCGAAGCCGACGCCATCAGCGTCGTGGTGTCCTCCAAGGCCCACGGCCGCGTCGCCACCCTCCACGTGCAGCGCGGCGACGACGTGAAGCAGGGCGACCTGCTGGTGAGCATTTCCAGCCCTGAGATCGAGGCCCAGGTCGCCGGCCTGGAGGCGGCGCGCGCCGAGGCCCAGGCGCAGGTCCAGGAGTCCGACAACGGCACCCGCGAGGAAGACCTGCGGGTGCTGCGCGCCGGGGTTTCGGAGGCGGAAACCACGCTGCGCAACGCCGAGCGCGACTTCCAGCGGCTCTCCGAACTCGCGTCGAAGGGGTTCTACCCGGCCAGCCAGCTGGACGACGCGCGGCGCCAGCGCGACGTCGCCCGCGAGCAGGTCAACAGCGCCCGCGCCAACCTCGCCAAGGGCGAAAGCGGCGATCGCGACGAGCGCCGCGAGGCGCTGTCCGCCGCGCTGGCCGGCGCCGAGGCACAGCTGCAGCAGCTTCAGGCGCAGGCCGACGACCTGCAGGTGCGCGCCCCGGTGGACGGCGAGGTCGGTTCGATCCCCGCCGAGCAGGGCACCCTGGTGAATGCCTACAGCCCGTTGCTGACCCTGGTGCGCCTGTCGCAGAGCTACTTCGTCTTCAACCTGCGCGAGGACATCCTCGCCGGGGTGCGCAAGGGCGACCTCGTCGCCCTGCGGGTGCCGGCGCTGGGCGACCGCGAGGTGCAGGCCAAGGTCGGCTACATCGCGCCCCTGGGCGACTTCGCCACCAAGCGCGCGACCCGCGCCACCGGCGACTTCGACCTCAAGACCTTCGAAGTGCGGCTGTACCCCGAACAACCGGTCGAAGGGCTGCGCCCGGGGATGAGCGCGCTGTGGCACTGGTCGACCAACTGAAGCGCGACGCCTGGCGCTTCGTCCAGGCGTTCAACACCGAGACCCGGCTGGCGACGCGCAGCTGGACCATCCACTGGCTCGGGTGGATCTGGCCGCTGCTGCTGTTCGTGGTGATCAGCGGCATCTACAAGGCCGGCACCCTGCAGGACATGCCCGTGTCGGTGGTCGACGAGGACCACAGCAGCCTGTCGCGGCAGCTGTTGCGCCAGCTCGACGCCGGCCCCCATGCGCAGCTGGTGACCCAGACCGCCGGGCTGCCGGAGGCGCTGCGGCACATGCAGGCAGCCGATCAGTACGGCCTGCTCTACGTCCCGCGTGATTTCGAGAAGGACGTGCTCGCCGGGCGCCGCCCGAGCGTGCAGTTCTATTACAACTCGCTGTTCTACGCCGCCGGCTTCTACTCGACGCAGGACTTCGGTGGCCTCGCCGCGCTGCTCGACCAGCAGGTGCGCCCGGTGCTCGCCGCCGGCATGGGCAAGCCGGTGCCGAGCCTGGCCAGCGTCAGCGTGAGCTTCGAGAGCCTCTACAACGCCAGCGGCAACTACATCTACTACCAGCAGTTCGCCGCCATCGTGCACCTGCTGCAGTTGTTCGTGATCATCGCCACCATCCATGTGCTCGCCCGCGAGGCGCCCGAGCTGCGCGCCAGCTCGCCGCACATTCTGCGTGCCAAGGCGCTCGGCGTGCGCCTGCTGGGCAAGCTGGCGCCCTACACGCTGCTGTTCTCGACGCTGCTGATGGTCGAGCTGTTCCTGCTGGTGGTGCTCAACGGCGCGGTGATCAAGGGCAGCGTCGGCTGGATGCTGGCGATCACCCTCTGCTACGTCGTCGCCGCGCAGGCGATCGGGCTGCTGCTGTTCATCTTCACCGCCAACCGCTTTTCCGCCTACTCGCTGGTGGGCATGCTGATCGGCATCGCGCAGACCTATTCGGGCGTGCTCATCCCGACCCTGGCGATGCCGCTGCCGGCCCAGGCGATCAGCTACCTCGAGCCGCTGACCCACTGCCTGAACGGGCTGTTCGACCAGTTCCTCCGCGAGGCGCCGGCCAACTCGGGCGCCTACGCCTGCCTCAAGCTGTCGCTGTATCCGCTGGTCACCTACATGATCGCCAAGCAGCGGCTGCGCAAGCGCCTCGATTTCAGTCCGGCGTAGCGAGGAGCCCATGGAAAACTTCTGGAACGTCCTGCGGCAGAGTCTGAAGAACATGCTGGGCAAGCCGCTCTGGCTGCTGCTGGTGCTCACCGTGTGCTTCGCCTCCACGCCCTACCTGGGGCGCACCATCGACGACCTGCCGGTGGCGGTGATCGACATGGACCACAGCAGCGCCAGCCGCGAACTGGCGCGGATGCTCGACGCGGCGCCGAAGATCGGCGTGCGCGCCTATGCCGACCTGCCCGCGGCGCAGGCCGACCTGGCCTGGCGCCAGCTCTTCGCGGTGATCGTCATCCCGGTGGATTTCGAGAAGCGCCTGCTGCGCGGCGAACAGCTGGTGGTCCCGGTGTTCGGCGACGCCACCAACCGCATCGCCAACGGGCAGATTCAGCAGGACATCAGCGCCACCTACAACCAACTGCTGCGCGACCACAACGGCGAGCTGCTCGCGCGCAGCGGTTTTTCCGCGGTGCAGACGCAGACCCTGCTCGATCCGCTGGTGGCGCGCCTGGTCGATCTGTACAACCCCGGCGCCAGCTTCGCCGCCATCGTCCTGCCGGGGCTGGTCACGCTGATCCTGCAGCACGGCCTACTGCTGTCGAGCACGCGGGTCAGCCTCAACCTGCGTGGCGGTACGCCACGCTCGCTGCGTCAGCCGCTGTCCACCCGGCTGGGACGCTACGCGGCGCAGTTGCTGATCTGGATCGTCCTGGCGATGCTGCTCTACGTGATCTGGCCGTACATCTTCGGCTTCCGCCAGACCTCGCCGTTCTGGGCGCTGCTGGGCATCGTCCTGCCATTCCTGCTGGCGGTGCTGGCGTTCAGCGAGTTCCTCGCCGAACTGCTGCCCTCGGAGGAGGCGGTGTACCTGACGCTCACTTTCGTCACCCTGCCGCTGTTCTACCTCGCCGGCTACACCTGGCCGCCGCAGGCGATGCCCGACTGGGTGCTGCTGCTGGCCAACGCGATTCCGTCGACCTGGACCATCCGCGCGGTGGCGGAAATGAACCAGATGGACCTGCCGCTGGGCGCCGTAGGCCCGCACATCCTGGTGCTGCTGGCGATGGCCGCGGGCTACGCGCTGCTCGGCACGCTGATCTACCAGTGGCGCAACTGGCGCACCGACCACAAGGCCGCGGCGGCGTGAGCGGCAGGCGGCCCGACCTTTATTGCGGAGACATCGCTTGAGCGAACCTGAACCCACCACGGCAACGCAGCGGCCGAGTTGCACCGCGCTGTTCCTCGGTTTTCTCGGCCTCGGCCTGACCTCCTTCGGCGGTGCCCTGCCGCTGGCGCGCCGCGCCCTGGTGGAGCGCCGGCGCTGGCTCGGCGAGGAGGCGTTCACCGAGCTGCTCGGGCTCTGCCAGTTCCTGCCCGGCGGCAACATCATCAACCTCTCGGTGGCCGTGGGCGCGCGCTTCCAGGGCGTCGCCGGGGCGCTGGCTGCGCTGCTCGGGCTGGTGGCCGGGCCTACGGCCATCGTCATCGGCCTCGGCGTGATCTACGAGCGCTTCCACGACGACCCGCACATCCGCCACCTGTTCGCCGGGCTCGCCGCGGCCGCGGCCGGGCTGATGGTGTCGATGGCGGTGAAGATGGCCAGGCCGCTGCGCGGCCAGCCGGTGGCCATCGGCGTCGCGTTGCTGGCCTTCGTCGCGCTCGGCGTGCTGCAGTTGCCGCTGCTGGGGGTGATGCTGGTGCTGACGCCGTTGAGCGTGCTGATTGCCGCGGGGCGCGGCCGGTGAGCGAGACGCTGCTTGCCCTGGCGATCATCTTCACCCAGCTCTCGCTGCTGGCCTTCGGTGGCGGCAACACGGTGCTGCCGGAGATGCAGCGGCAGGTGGTGGACGTGCATCACTGGATGTCCGCCGCCGACTTCGGTGCGCTGTTCGCCCTGGCCCGCGCGGCGCCGGGACCGAACATGATGGTGGTGCCGCTGATCGGCTGGCATGTCGCCGGCTGGAGCGGAATGCTGGTGGCCTCGCTGGCCAAGTTCATCCCCTCGTCGCTGCTGATCCTGTTCGTCCTGCACCTGTGGCAGCGCTTCAGGGATCACCCCTGGCGCCGCCACGTACAGGCCGGCCTGCTGCCGGTGACCATCGGCCTGGTCGCCGCCAGTGCGCTGCTGCTGGTGCAGGCCACGGCGACCAGCTGGCTGCTGTTCGCCATCGCGCTGATGGTGGCGCTGTTCGACGTCTTCACCCGCGTCCACCCGCTGTGGCTGCTGGCCGCCGGCGCGCTGGCGGGGTTGCTGCTGGGCAGCGGGTAAGGCGCGACCAACCGTAGGGTGGATCGCGCTTCATCGATCCACCAGGCGGTGTGGCGGTGGATGAAAAGAGCGTCATCCACCCTACGCAAGCGGGTTGGTGCTTTGTAGGGTGGATCGCGCTTCATCGATCCACCGGGCGCCGTAACGGTGGATGAAAACGGCGTCATCCCCCTACGGCGCCTGGACCAGGGGCTGCCCCGCCATCGGGCGGCCGCTTCAGCCGGCGATCAGTGCTCCGGCGGCTTTGCGGTGGCGGGCGATCAGCTGCGGCAGGTCGAGGCCTTCGACCTGGCCGTCGATCACCCGCCACTGGCCGCCAACCATCACCCGGTCGGCGCGGTCGGCGCCGCACAGCAGCAACGCCGAGAGCGGGTCGTGGCTGCCGGAGAAGCGCAGTTCGTCGAGCCTGAACAGCGCCAGGTCGGCCTGCTTGCCGACTGCCAGCTCACCGATGTCGTGGCGTCCGAGCAGCTTCGCCGAACCGCGCGTGGCCCAGCCCAGCGCCCGTTCCGGGGTTATCCGCTCGGCGCCGTAGCGCAGGCGCTGCAGGTACAGCGCTTGCTTGGCCTCGAGGATCATGTTGGAGGCGTCGTTGGAGGCCGAGCCGTCGACGCCCAGGCCGATCGGCGCGCCGGCCGCTTCCAGCTCCAGGGTCGGGCAGATGCCCGAGGCCAGGCGCATGTTCGAGCTCGGGCAATGGCAGATGCCGGTGCCGGCGGCGCCCAGGCGGGCGATCTCGTCCGGGTTGAAGTGGATGCCGTGGGCCAGCCAGGTGCGCGGGCCGAGCCAGCCGACGCTGTCCAGATAGTCCACGGTGCGCAGGCCGAAGCGCTGCAGGCAGAAGTCCTCCTCGTCCAGCGTCTCGGCGAGGTGGGTGTGCAGGCGCACGTCCTCGGCCTCCGCCAGCGCGGCGCTGGCGCTCATGATCTCGGTGGTCACCGAGAACGGCGAGCAGGGCGCCAGGGCGATCTGCACCCGGGCGCCGTCGCCGCGCTCGTGGTAGCGGCGGATCAGCCGCAGGCTGTCGTCGAGGATCACCTGGCCCTGCTGCACCGTCTGCTGCGGCGGCAGGCCGCCGTCCTTCTCGCCGAGGCTCATCGAGCCACGGGTGAGCACGGCGCGCATGCCCAGCGCGCGGACCGCCTCGACCTGCACGTCGATGGCCTCTTCCAGGCCGTCGGGGAACAGGTAGTGATGGTCCGCCGCGGTGGTGCAGCCGGAGAGCAGCAGCTCGGTCAGCGCCACGCTGCTGGCCACGGCGAGCTTTTCCGGCGTCAGCCGCGCCCACACCGGGTAGAGCGTCTTCAGCCAGGGGAACAGCGGCTGGTTGACCACCGGCGCCCAGGCGCGGGTGAGCGTCTGGTAGAAGTGATGGTGGGTGTTGATCAGCCCCGGCAGCACGACGTGCTCGCGGGCGTCGAAGACCTGCCCGCAGGGCGCGGCGGGCGCTTCCCCGGCGGCCAGCAGTTGCACGATGACGCCGTCCTCGATCACCAGGCCGCCGGCGGCGGTGGAGGTCGTGGCGGTGAACAGGGCGAGGGGGTTCTTGATCCAGATGCGGGTAGCAGCCATGGGCCGGCTCCTCTGACGTGTGGGTTCAGGTTAGCCAGCTCAGTTTTCCTGTCTGCTGATCCAGGTGCCTTCTTGATGGAGGGCGCGGCGAAGATAAGGGCTTCGCCGTGCGTTGTCATCCCTTGGCGGCGGCCTTTCACTCGCGGGCGATCAGCGGCGCGCCCGTGTCCGGGGCCTGCGCGGCGCGCTGCGCGCATTCGGTGAAGGCGCGCGCGTTGCAGGTGCGGCAGATCGCCGAGTCCAGGTGCGGGTAGATCGCCTTCAGCGCCTGGTCCTTGGAGGCGAACACATGGTCGCGGCCGAGGCGGCCGAGCAGCCCGCTGCGGGCGAACAGCTCCAGCACCGGCGCGCGCGGGCGGTGGAAGTACAGGTCGCCGCCCATGCTGCGGCGCTGCTTCAGTTCGTGTTCCCAGAGGTCGTTGCCGGCAAGGTCGATGAAATTCATGCTCTTGGTCATGAACAGCGCGTGCTTCTGCTGCGGGTGCCGGTCGCGGAACTGCTGCAGGTAGTCGCCGACGTGCGCGGCGGCGCCGAAGAAGATCGAACCTTCGATGCGCACCAGCTTGAGCTGCGGGCACTCCTCCGGCACCGGTTGCAGGTCTTCCAGCGGCGTGAAGCGGCGGCCCGGATCGTTCGGGTCGGGCAGCAGCACGCGCACCGCCGGATGCGCCGAGCGATACAGGTAGACCATCAGCGAGACCAGCGTGCCGAGCAGCACCGCGCGGTCCAGCGGGATGGTCAGGGTCGCCATGAAGGTCACCGCGGCCACCAGCGCCTCGCTGCGGCTGGTGCGCAGGACGTGCCGCCAGCGCGCGCCATCGACCAGGTTCCAGGCCACCAGCAGCAGCATCGCGGCGATCGCCGCCAGCGGAATCTGCGCGATCAGGGTGCCGCCGAAACTCACCAGCAGCACCAGCAGCAGTGCCGAGAACACCGCCGCCAGCGGCGTGCGCGCGCCGGCCTCGTAGCTGGGCAGCGAGCGGTTCAGCGAGCCGCAGGACACGTAGGAGGAGAAGAAGCCGCCGATGCCGTTGGCCAGGCCCTGGCCGATGAACTCGCGGTTGACGTCGATGCGCTGCCCGGAACGCTGCGCCAGTGCCTTGCTGATCGACAGCGACTGGCCCAGCGCGACCAGGGTCAGCGCGACGGCGATCGACGACAGGTTGGCCAGGTCGGTGAAGCTGACGTCCGGCAAATGGAACGGCGGCAGCGCCGAGGGCATCGCGCCCACCGTGCTGATGCCGGCGTGCAGGCCGGGCTTCAGCCAGTCGATGACGAACGCCGCGAGGCAGCCCGCCAGCAGGCCCGCCAGCATGTACGGCCAGCGCGGCCGCAGCCGGCGCAGCAGCAGGGTCGCGCCGAGCGAGAGCAGACCGATGCCCAGCGTCGGCCAGTGAATGGCGGTCGGGTGCTGGAGGATGTACTGCAGCAGGAAGTACGGCGAGCCGTCGCGCGGCAGCACGATGCCGAAGAAATCCTTGAGCGAGTACAGGCCGATCAGCACCGCCGCGCCGGACATGAACCCCAGCAGCACGGAGGGCGAGATGAAATTGGCCAGCGCGCCGAGGCGGAAGGCGCCCACCAGCAGTTGCAGCAGGCCGACCATCACCGTCACCGCCAGGGCCAGGTCGATGTACTGCGGCGAGCCGGCCGCCGCCAGCGGCGACAGCGCCGCGAACAGGGCGAGCGAGTTGGCGTTGTTCGGTCCTGTCACCACGTGCCGGCTGGAGCCGAACAGCGCCGCGATGATGCACGGCAGCACCGCGCCGTACACGCCGTACTGCGGCGGCAGCCCGGCCAGGGTGGCGAAGGCGACGCCCTGCGGCAGCGCCAGCACCGCGCCGAGCAGGCCGGCGCCGAGGTCCGGGCTCCAGCTGCTGCGGTTTACCGCGCGCAGCCAGGGGAACAGCTTGATCAGGCTTTCCAGGGTAGTGCCCTCGTCTGCGTCTGGCCGTCGTTGGCCTCGACTGTGGGAGCGGGTTGTTTGGCGATCGGGCGCATTCAGCCCGGCCCTTCGTCGCGGCCCAGCGGGCAGTCGTTGCCCAGGCGTGTCTGCAATTCCGCGCGCAGTTGCTGCAGCTCATCGATCTGCTGGTCGACCCGCGCCAGCTTGTCGCCGAGCAGGACGCGCACGGCGGCGTCCGGGTCGCTGGCGCTCTGCACGCCGGCCAGGTTGCTGCCGATCTCGGCCAGGCTGAAACCCAGGCGTTGCGCGGTCTTGATGTAGAGCACCAGCTCGCGGGCCTGCAGCGGGTAGTCGCGATAGCCGTTGGCGCTGCGGCGCGAACCGATCAGCCCGAGGCGTTCGTAGAAACGCAGGCTGTCGCGGCTCACCGCGGTGCTTTGCGCCAGTTCGCCGATGCGCATGGCGGGACTCCGGAAGAGGGCTTGACCCTGGAGCTTACTCCAGGCTCCAGGCTGCGCGCTCTTTCATCCGAGGATTCGCCCATGTGGAGCACGCAACACTATCGCCAGCTGGTTCGCGCCAGCGCCTGGTACGACCTGATCGTCAGCGCCGCCTTCGCCACGCCCTGGACCTTCGTCCTGCTGCACGGCGTTCTGGCGGCCATCGCCGCGCGTTTCGGGATTCCCGGCGAGCTGGGCGAATTCGGGCCTGTGCAGCTGCTGATGGCCAACCTGATGGGCTCGATCGTCTGCGTCTGGGCGGTGCTGCGCATCCGCGATCCGCAGGTGCGCCTGGGCCGCTACGACGCCGCCGGGCGGGTGCTGTTCGCCCTCTGGCAGGCCTACGCCCTGAGCCAGGGCGCGAGCCTGATCCTGCTGCCGTTCCTGCTCGCGGAGATCGCCTGGGGCGTGGCGCAGCTGCTGCCGCTGCGCACATCGAAGCCGTAGGGGCGCCGTGCGGCAGACCGCGGAAGGTGCGCATGGCGCACCCTACGACGGCAAGCCCCGTGGGGTGTGGACTCGAGGAGCGCAGCGACCATCCCATCGAGACCGGCAATCGACCCCACCCACATTTGCGTCGGGCGAAAATCCGTAGGGTGCGCCGCGCGCACCGGCAGAGCGCGGAAGGTGGAGTGGGCGACGCGGTCAGTGCCCGGCTTTCCACGGCTGGCCGAGGGAAACCGGCGCGTACAGGCGGGTCTTGATCGCATCGCGGGAGAGCACCACCAGCACCACGATGGTCGCCACGTAGGGCAGCATCGCCAGCAGGTTGCCGGGGATCGCCAGGCCAATGCCCTGGGCCACCAGGTGGAGGATGCTGGCGAGGCCGAACAGCCAGGCGCCGAGCACCACGCGGAACACCCGCCAACTGGCGAACACCACCAGCGCCAAGGCGATCCAGCCGCGTCCGGCGGTCATGTTCTCCGCCCACATCGGCGTGTAGGCGAGGGACATGTAGCCGCCGGCGAGGCCGGCCATGGCGCCGCCGAACATCACCGCCAGGGTGCGCACGCGCAGCACCGGCAGGCCCATGGCGCTGGCCGCGTTGGGGTTCTCGCCGACCGCCTGGATGATCAGGCCGGCACGACTCTTGAGGATCACCCAGGCGACCAGCGCGAACAGCGCGAAGGACAGATAGACCAGCAGGTCCTGGCCGAACAGCATGCGCCCGATCAGCGGGATTTCGCTGAGCAGCGGAATGGCCACCGGCTCGAAGCCGGCCAGCGGCTTGCCGACCCAGGCGGCACCGATGAACGACGACAGGCCGACGCCGAAGATGGTCAGCGCCAGGCCTGTGGCGACCTGGTTCGACGACAGGCCGAGGGCGACGAAGGCGAACAGCAGCGAGAGCAGCACACCCGCCAGGCAGGCGCACAGCACGCCGAGCCAGAGGCTGCCGCTGGAGAAGGCGACGATGAAGCCGATCACCGCGCCGAACAGCATCATGCCTTCCTGGCCGAGGTTGAGTACGCCGCTCTTCTCGCACACCAGCTCGCCGAGGGCGACCAGCAGCAGCGGCGTTCCGGTGCGCACCATGGCGTAGAAGATATTGGTCAGCAGGTCGATGTCCATGGTTACTCCGCGAGTTCGTAGGGGGCGACGGGCAGGCGCATCACGCGGCCGCCTTCTGCAGCGCCGCGCGCTTGGCCCATTTCAGCTTCAGCCGCGGGCGGTAGAGGATCAGCACGTCGCAGGCGAGCAGGAAGAACAGCACCATGCCCTGGAACAGCTGGGTGATCGATTGCGGCAGGTTGGCGGCCATCTGCGCGTTCTCGCCGCCGAGGTAGAGCAGGGCCATCAGCAGGCCGGCGAAGAGGATGCCGATCGGGTTCAGGCGGCCGAGGAAGGCCACGGTGATCGCCGCGTAGCCGTAGCCTGGCGACACCTGCGGCACCAGTTGGCCGATCGGCCCGGTGACCTCGCCGACCCCGGCCAGGCCGGCCAGGCCGCCGCTGATCAGCAGCGCCAGCCAGACCAGCCGGCGCTCGCGGAAACCGACGAAGCCGGCCGCGCGCTTGTCCAGGCCGAGCACCTTGATCTGGAAGCCGACGAAGCTCTTCTGCAGCAGCACCCAGACCGCCACCAGCGCCAGCAGGGCGAAGTAGAGGCCGGCGTGGACGCGGCCGTCCTCGAACACCGCCGGCAGCCGGCTGGCATCGCCGAAGGTCGCGGATTCCGGGAAGTTGAAGCCGGCCGGGTCCTTCAGCGGCCCGTGCACGAAGAACAGCAGCAGGTTCAGGGCGATGTAGTTGAGCATGATGGTGGTGAGGATTTCGTTGGCGTTGAAGCGCGTCCGCAGCCAAGCCGCCAGGCCGCCCCAGGCCGCGCCGGCGAGCGTGCCGGCGGCGAGTACCAGGGTCAGCGCCCAGCGGCTCTCCCAGTCGATGATGTGCACCGCCAGCGCGCTGCCGGCGAGGGCGCCGATCAACAGTTGGCCTTCGGCGCCGATGTTCCAGATGCGCGCCTGGTAGGCCACCGCCAGGCCGAGCGCGCAGAGCAGGATCGGCAGCGCCTTCACCAGCAGCTCGGAGACCCCGTAGAAGTCGGAGACCGGGTCGATCAGCAGCACCTTGAAGGTTTCCAGCGGCGGATGGCCGAGGATGGCGAACAGCAGGGTGCCGCTGGCCAGGGTCAGCACGCCGGCGAGCAGCGGCGACAGCCAGAGCATGGCGCGGGACTGGCGACCGCGAGGTTCTAGGGATAGCAACATGGGTCGGTCTCGTCAGGCGTGGGTTACGGGTTCGAATTCGCCGGCCATCCAGCGGCCGACTTCCACCGGCGTGGTCTGCGCGGTTTCTGCCAGCGGCGACAGGCGACCGCTGCACAGCGCCCCGATGCGGTCGCTGATCTGGAACAGTTCGTCGAGGTCTTCGGAGATCACCAGGATCGCCGCGCCGGCATCGCGCAGGGCGATCAGCGCGCGGTGGATCGCCGCTGCGGCGCCGACGTCGACGCCCCAGGTCGGGTGCGCCGCCACTAGCAGCTTCGGCTGCTGGAGGATTTCCCGGCCGAGGATGAACTTCTGCAGGTTGCCGCCGGACAGGCTGCGCGCCGTGGTGTGGGCGTCCGGGGTCTTCACCGCGTAGTCGGCGATGATCTTGTCGGCGAAGGCCATCACCTTGCCGTGGTTGATCATCCCGGCGCGGGTCAGGCCCATCTGGAAGCCGGTGAGCAGGGCGTTGTCGGCCAGGCTCATGTCCGGCACCGCGCCGTGGCCGAGGCGTTCGGCGGGGAC
This sequence comes from Pseudomonas sp. PS02288, assembly GCF_029959715.1. NCBI lineage: Bacteria > Pseudomonadati > Pseudomonadota > Gammaproteobacteria > Pseudomonadales > Pseudomonadaceae > Pseudomonas > Pseudomonas sp. PS02288. The sequence goes on from NZ_JASCPA010000022.1 coordinate 40,293, forward strand.
GAAGGTCAGGCCGAGCTGGCGGCGCGCGTCGGGGTAGAGGTTGGCCACCGGCTGGTTGTCCAGGGTGATGCGCTCGCGTTCGGTGGAGGGCAGGCGTACCTCGCCGGAGAGCAGCGCCAGCAGTTCGTCCTGGCCGTTGCCGGCGACCCCGGCGATGCCGACGATCTCGCCGCTGCGCACTTCCAGGCGGCATTGCGCCAGGGAAGTGCCGAACGGGTCGGCGTTGTGCCAGTTGAGGTCGTCGACGCGCAGGCGGGTGAGGCCGCCGTGGACTTTCGGGTAGCTCGCTTCCAGGCCTTCCGCCGCGCCGACCATCAGTCGCGCCAGGTCCATGTCCGAGCACTCCGTCGGTACGCAGTGGCCGGACACCTTGCCGCCGCGCAGCACGGTGGCGCTCTGGCAGAGCGCGCGCACCTCGCCGAGCTTGTGGCTGATGAAGAGGATGCTGCAGCCCTCCGCCGCCAGGTGGCGCAGGGTGACGAACAGCTCGTCGGCTTCCTGCGGGGTGAGCACCGAGGTCGGCTCGTCGAGGATCAGCAGCTTGATGTCCTGCATCAGGCAGCGAACGATTTCCACCCGCTGGCGCTCGCCGATCGACAGGCTGTGCACCAGGCGGTGCGGCTCCAGGGCCATGCCGTAGCGCTGCGACACCTCGCGGATGCGCGGCTCCAGCTGCTTCGGCGTGCCGGCCGCGGCGCCCATCGCCAGGGCGATGTTCTCCGCCACGCTGAGCGTCTCGAACAGCGAGAAATGCTGGAACACCATGCCGATGCCGAGCCCGCGCGCCTGCGCCGGATCGCGCATCTTCAGCGGCTCGCCATGCCAGATGATCTCGCCTTCGTCCGGCTGGGTGACGCCGTAGATGATCTTCATCAGCGTGCTCTTGCCGGCACCGTTCTCGCCCAGCAACGCGCGGATCTCGCCGGGCTGGATGCTCAGCTCGACGCGGTCGTTGGCCAGGGTGCCGGGGTAGCGTTTGGTGATGCCACGCATCTGCAGGCGCGGGGTGGAAGCGGTGTCGAAGGACATGGCGTATCCAATGGGAAGCGGGATGGGCTTGTCGAAAGCAAAAACCTGGCCAGTGGGTCAAGTTTTGTCAAAAGGCCAGCAGAACGGTGCTCGGCGCACGCTTCTGCGGCGTCCGGCAAGCCTGGCCGGGAAGCCAGGCGGCTTTTCAGTGCAATAAGAAGGCCGACGCAAAGGTCGGCCACATGATAAGTCGTCGCACCATTGCGGAGCGAGACGTCGTCTTTCGGTGCGGCCGATCACCACACGCCGTCGTGCAGCTCCGCGCCCTCTTCCTCGAGCAGCGGGCCGATCACCTCGACCTTGCGCTGGCCGGCGTCGAACACCACGCGGCAGGGCAGGTCCAGCGTCGGATTTTCCGGGTGGTTGCCGGTGATGCGTTTCAGGCGCGCTTCGGAGAGGCCGTAGACCACGCGTCCCAGGCCCGCCCAGTAGGCCGCGCCGGCGCACATCGCGCAGGGTTCTGCGGAGGTGTACATGCTGCAGTTGGCGAGGAATTCCGGACTGTAGGTGGTGCTCGCGCGGGTCATCAGCACGCGTTCGGCGTGGCCGGTCATGTCGTGGTCGGGCAGGTAGGCGTTGCCCTGTTCCATCAGCACCTTGCCGTCGGCGTCGACCAGGATCGCGCCGAAGGGGTGGGTGCCGTTCTCATGGGCGCGACGGGCGACGTCGAAGCTTTTGCGCAGCAGGGTTTCGTGATCGGTCATGTCATGGGCTCTTCTTGGGCAGGCTCCAGGCGAACAGCAGGCGCTGCGCGAGGCCGACCAGCTGGAACAGGATCAGGCTGATCAGCACCAGCATCATCAGCGCGGCGAACGCCTGCGGGACCTGGAACAACGAGGTGGAGAAGTTGATGAAGTAGCCCAGGCCGTTCTCCGCGGCGACGAATTCGGCGACCACCGCACCGATCACCGCCAGGGTGATGGAGATGCGCAGGGCGGCGAAGATGTGCGGAATGGCGTAGGGCAGGCGGATGTTGCGGTATTCGCGCAGGCGGCTGGCGCCGAGCGACTGCGACAGTTCGATGAGCTCGGCCGGTGTCGCCTGCAGGCCGGTGACGGTGGACACCACGATCGGGAAGAAGGCGATCAGGAAGGTGATGAACACCCGTGGCAGGTCGCCGGCACCGAGCACCACGACGATGATCGGCGCCACCGCCACGATAGGCGTGGACTGCACCACCACCAGCAGCGGATAGAGCGTGCGCGACAGCGCCTTCGACGCTGACAGCGCGATCGCCAGCGGAATCCCGACCAGGATCGACAGCCCGTAGCCGAGCAGGCTGACCTTCAGCGTGGCGCCGATGTGCCCGGCCCAGGTGCCCGGCGCGACCTTGCCGGCGGCAGCGGCGATGGCGCTGGGCGAGGGCAGCACGAAGCCGGGAATGGCGAACAGCCGGCAGGCGGCTTCCCAGAGCGCGAGCAGGGCGATGAAGGCGCACAGCGGGGCGAGCCCGTCCTTCCAGCGTGCGCTCATCCTAGAGCCCGACGACACGCGAGAAGACCTGTCGGCGGATGTGGTTGGCGAGCTCATGGAAGCGCGGCTCCGTCAGGGTTTCCAGGGACCGCGGGCGCGGCAGGTCGACCTCGATGATCTCGCGCACTCGCCCCGGTCGCGCCGACATCACCAGGATGCGGTCGGCCAGCAGCAGCGCCTCGGGAATCGAGTGGGTGATGAACAGCACGGTCTTCGGCCGCTGCGTCCAGATGTTCAGCAGCTCCAGGCTCATCTCGTCGCGAGTCAGCGCGTCGAGTGCCGAGAACGGCTCGTCCATCAGCAGGATTTCCGGATCGTGCAGCAGCGCCCGGGCGATCGCCGCGCGCTGCTGCATGCCACCGGACAGCTCGTCCGGGCGTTTGTCGGCGAACTCGGCGAGGCCGACCATCTGCAGCAGTTCGCCGGCACGCTGGCGCTCCTGCGGCGTCACCCGGCCGTACTTGTGCTTCATCGGGAAGGTGACGTTGTCGGCGATGCTCAGCCAGGGCAGCAGCGTCGGCTTCTGGAACACGATGCCGATCTCCTCGCGCGGGCCGTTCACCGGCAGGCCGTAGATCTGCACTTGCCCGGAGGTCGGCCTGACCAGCCCGGCGAGCACCCGCAGCAGCGTGCTCTTGCCGCACCCGGACGGGCCGATCACGGCGACGAACTCGTGCCGGCCGATGCTGAAGTCGACATCCTCCAGCGCCACCACCCGGCTGCCGTCGGAGGCCGGGAAGACCTGGGCGACGTGCTCGAAGCGCAGGCTCGGCCGGGTTTCCGTAGCGCCTGCGGGCGTTTCGCTCACTGGGAGAAGCGCCCGTCGATGGCGCTGGCCGGGTCGAGGGTATCCAGCGGCAGGTTCTGTGACTTGGCCACCCACTCCCAGGTGGTGTTGAGCAGCGTGCTGTCGAAGGTCTTCTTGCCGAGCTTCTCGCTGACCGGGTTGTCGATCAGCGGCAGCGACGCGCGGTACTGGGCTTCGGCCTGCGCCTCGTCGATTTCCGGAACCATGGCCTTGAGCGCGGCCGCGGCGGCGGCCGGGTCGGCGACGGCCATGTCCTCGGCCTTTTGATAGGCCCGGACGAAGCGCTCGGCGACATCCGGGTGGGCGTCGACGAAGCGCTTGGAGCCCATCAGCGACAGGCCGTAGCCGTCGAAGCCGTAGTCCGACCAGGGCAGCACGCGCAGCTTCTTGCCGGTTTCGGCGAGGGCCTTCTCGAAGCCGGGCGCCACGGTCACCCAGTTCAGCGTGGCCTGCACCTTGCCGGTGGCGAGCATGGCGGTCATCGCGCCCGGGTCGACCTTGAGCAGCGGGATGGCGTCGGCGGCGATGCCGTTGTTGGAGAGCACCAGCGGCCAGGTCACGTTGGACGCGGAGAAGGTCGTCGTGGCGACCTGCTTGCCAACCAGGTCCTTGATACTGGCGATGCCGCTGTCCTCGGTGGTGAATACCGCATCCGGCTGGCGCGTGTAGATCGGCGCCAGCGCCACCACCGGCACTTCGCCCTGGGCGCGCGCCTGCAGCAGGGCCGGCAGGCTGGCGGAGCCGAAGTCGGCGCTGCCGGTGGCCAGCTTGGTGACCACGTCGCTGCCGCCACGGGCGCTGCCGATTTCCACCTCGAGGCCTTCGGCGGCGAACAGGCCCTTCTGCACGCCGAGGTAGATCGCGGCCTTGTCGCCGGCCGGCAGCCAGTCGTTCAACCAGCGCACCTTGTCGGCGGCCTGCGAGGTGCCGGCGAAGGCGAACAGGCCGGCGGCGAGCAGCGCGGCTTTGAGCGGGGAGAGCGTCATGGGGGTGAACTCCTGGAGGAAGAACGGTAGGTCATGCAAGAAACGAATCGGTTTGCGCGAAGAAGCCCAGCAGCGCGCTGGCCAGGTGGTCCGGCGCCGCCAGCTGCGGGACGTGCCCGCAGGCCAGGCTGACCACCTGGGCGCCGGGCACCTGCTGCTGCATGCGCCGTTGCGCGGCGAGCGTCACCGAGCGGTCGGCGCGCGCTTCGATGTACAGACGCGGCAGCCGGCCGAAGCGTTCCGCGCTCCACTGCACACTGACCTGGCGACCGCCGTCGGGCTGCATCACCAGGCGCTCGGCGGCGCGCCGGGCGGCTTCGGCCGGCGCGTCGTGGAAGAAGATGTCCCGCGCGGCCTGCGGCGGCACGCGGCAGCCGCCGTCGACCGGCTGCAGGTAGGGGCCTATGCCGGAGACGTCCTCGCCCTCCGCACTCAGCTGCGCGCAGAGTTCGGTGAAGCCCAGGCCGCTGGGCAGCATCATCCCGGCGACGTAGCTGACGCTGGCGATGCGCTCCGGCGCCGCTTCGCCCACCGCGGTGGCGGTCAGCCCGCCGCCGGAATGCGCGACCAGGTGCACCTTGCCGTCCAGCGCGGCGATCAGCGCGAGGATCTGTTCGCGATAGCCTTCCAGGGTGACCTCGCCGGGCGCCACGGCATCGCTGCCGTTGCCGATCAGGTCCGGCGCATGCGGCCGGTAGCCGGCGTCGCGAAGGGTCGGCAGCAGGCCGTCCCAGACCCAGCCGCCGGCCCAGGCGCCGTGGATCAGGACGACGTGAGCGCACTCAGGCATAGGTGCGCCGGTACATCTCGCGGAGGTGTTCCTCGACGGTCACCGCCGGGTAGCGCGGCGGCTCGTCGGAGCCGGGCAGGCACTCCACCAGGTGGTCGGGGTTGCCGCTGTAGAAGAACGGGATCGAGTAGCGCTCGCCGCCGCTGGTGTTGATCACCCGGTGCAGCGTCGAGTGGTAACGGTCGTTGGTCCAGCGCGCGATCATGTCGCCCAGGTTGATCACGTAGGCACCTGGCACCGGCGTACCGGACAGCCACTCGCCGTTGACCTGGTCCCAGACCTGCAAGCCGCCGCTGCCGTCCTGCAGAAGCAGGGTCAGCCCGCCGAAGTCGCTGTGCGCGCCACAGCCCTTCTCGCCGGGCGCGGCGTTGGCCGGCTGTGGCGGGTAGTGCAGCAGGCGCAGGGTGGTCAGCGGGTCGCGGCAGTAGTCGTCGAAATGCGTGTGCGGCAACCCCAGCGACAGCGCCATCAGGCCCATCAGCCGTTGCGCCAGGTCGCTCACCGCCTCGAGGTAGCGAAGGTTCACCTCGCGGAATTCCGGCAGCGCCTGCGGCCACTGGTTGGGTCCGTGGTTGAAGCGCCCGGCCTGCACGGCGGGATGCTCAGCGCCCAGCTCCGGGCCCATGTAGAAACCTTCCTTCAGGTCCGGCGGCGTGCCCGCTTCCAGCACCTGCCCGCGCAAGGGCTCGTAGCCGCGGTTGGCGCTGGAGTTGGCCTTGTGCAGCGCCAGCTTGTCCGCCTCCGGTAGGGCGAAGAACTGCCGCGACTGCTCGAACATCGCCGCCTGCAACGCCGGGTCGATGCCGTGTCCGACGACATAGAAGAAGCCCTTGTCGCGGCACGCGCTGCCGATATCGGCGGCGATTTCGGCCAGGCGCCGCGGGTCGCCGGATTCGGCGCCGGAGAGGTCGATGATGGGTAGGCTGGTGGCGGGCAGGTCGCGGGCGTTGAGTGAGGTGGGCATGCGCTATCTCCAAGGTTGGCCCGAGCATACGGCGCGCCCGCTGATGCTCCCAAGAAGAGAATTACGCCTGCCCCGATGCCAAAACGGCATCGGCCATCTGCACCCCAGCACTGGAACGTTCTGTAGGGTGTATCACGCTGCACTGATCTACCGGGCGGTGTTTCGCTGGATCAAAAAAGGTCATCCACCCTACGTGCTGCATGCACGGGGTTAGCCCCTGCACGGGCGCATTTCGTAGGGTGGATCACGCTCCACCGATCCACCGGGCGGTGCTTCGGTGGATGAAGAAGTCATCCGCGTTGCGCCTCGACTTCCAGCGCCTCGGCCCGTTCGAGCTGGGCGATTTCCTCGCCCAGGGCGCGGACGAAGGCGTCCACCGCCACCGGCAGGTAGCGGCCGCTGCGCACGTAGACGCCGAGGTCGCTGAACACGCCGCCGTTGTCGTTCAGCGGCAGGTGCTGGAGCAGGCCGCTGTGGCGGTCGGCCTCGACGCCGATGCGGGTCTGGAACGCCACGCCCATGCCGCGCCGCACCAGCTGCCGCGACAGTTCGACCGAGTTCGACTCGATCACCGGGCGCAGGCGCTGGGCGTGGCGGGCGAGGATCGGTTTGAGCAGGTGATGGATCGACAGCTCGCTCTTGGCCAGGATCAGCGTGTGCTCGGCGCAGGTGGCGAAGCTGACGTCCTTGCGTCCGGCCAGCGGGTGCGCGGCATCCACCAGCGCGCCGAGGCGGAAATGGCCCACCGCCATCTGGTTGAGGTCGGTGGTGCGCGGCAGGGCGAAGGCCAGGCCGATGTCCGCCGCGCCACTGATCACCGCCTCGGGAATCGCCGTGGAGCCGAGCGTGGTGACGCCGACGGTGACCCGTGGGTAGCGCTCGCGCAGGCGCATCAGCAGGTTCGGCAGCAGGTCGACGGTGGGCCCTTCCACCGTGGCGATCTCCACGTGTCCGGTGCGCAGCCCCTGCATGGCGTCGAGTTCGGAGCGCGCACGCTCGGCGTCCTGCAGCACCAGCTTGACGTGGCGGGCCAGGGTTTCGCCGGCGCTGGTCAGTTGCAGGCCGCCGGGCAGCCGGTCGAACAGCGGCACGCCGAGCTCGTGTTCGAGCTTGAGGATCTGCCGGTTGACCGCCGAGGAGGCAACGTTCAGCTGGCGCGCCGCCTCGCGGATCGAGCGCGAGCGGCAGACCATGTCGAAGTAGTACACGGCGGGGGAATGGATACGCAGCGGACGACTCATGGCAACTCCGGAAAACGGGGTGAAGGGTGGGGTGCTGCAGTCCTTGCCGGGCCTGCTTTCCAGGCGGTTGTCCGCAGACTTATCCACAGGTTCGCGGCTGACGGGGATCGCCTCTGCGGCACCCTGCCACGGCAGCTGCGAAAAACCCGCATGGCGCCGCTGTCAAGCAGGAAAAACCAATAAAGTCAGTGGGTTGTACTGTCGCACCCCAAGCCGTTGGCGATTTTTTGAGCAGCGCCGGCGAAGCCCCGCGAGGCGCGGGATCGGTGCGCCTGTCCCCGTGTTATGCACATTTTTGTGCACAGATTCTGTGGGCGGTTGCGCGGCCGGATCAGGCGCTCGGCGGCGTCAGGCCGCAGCCCTTGAGGATGATGTGGATGAGGTTCTCGGTGGCGACGGCGAAGTCGTCGCGGGTGAGCTTCTTGCGGCCCATCAGGCTGCAGATCTGGCTGGAGAAGTCGGCGTAGTGCTGGGTGCTGCCCCACAGCAGGAAGATCAGGTGGATCGGGTCGACCGGGTCCATCTTGCCCTGCGCGATCCACGCCTCGAACACCGCGGCGCGGCCGCGTACCCAGTCGCGGTAGTCCTGGCTGAAGTGCTCGGACAGGCAGGCTCCGCCGCTGATCACTTCCATGGCGAAGATCTTCGAGGCCAGCGGTTCGCGTCGCGAATATTCCATCTTGGCGCGGATGTAGTTGGCCAGCGCGGTGCTCGGGTCGTCCTCGGCGCGCAGGTGGCTGAAGGTGCCGTCCCAGAGTTCGAGGATGTTGCGCATCACCTCGATGTACAGCCCCAGCTTGTTGCTGAAGTAGTAATGCAGGTTGGCCTTGGGCAGCCCCGCACGCAGGGCGATGGTGTTCATGCTGGTGCCCTTGAAACCGTGCCGGGCGAATTCTTCTGTGGCGGCCGTGAGGATGGTTTCCTCGTTCTTCTGGCGGATGCGACCGGCGGGCTTTCCGTTGGACGGTGCGGTCACGGCGGGGGTATCGGCGGTCATTACCTATCCGGTGAGTCAGCTTGGGCGGGAGAACAGATACTCCACAGATCGGCGCGAGACAAGCCTGCGAAACGATAATCCTGAAAATTGCCGAGGCCTGCCCGATCACGGTGCGTGGCGGCGTCGTGCTTGCCTTTTTCCGGGGCGTTCGCGGGCGCGTATCGAGCGTCTTGCCAGGTGAAAAAAAGCCCCTCGCGAGAAGGGGCGGTCAGGTCAACCAAAAAGGAGAAGGTCACGCTCAGGGCGATTCGGGGGTTTCCGCGCCGGGCTCGATCGCCCGGACCGGTGTGCTCGTCCGCTCCAGGGGCAGCACCAGGTTGAGGATGATCGCGGTCAGGCCGCCGCAGGTGATCGCCGAGTCGAACAGGTTCTGCACGATCTTCGGCAACTCGTGCAGCAGCGTCGGCTGCGCGGCGATGCCCAGGCCAACGCCGAACGAGGCGGCGATGATCAGCATGCTGCGGCGGTCAAGCGGCGCGCGGGCAAGGATGCGGATGCCGGCGGCAGCCACGCTGCCGAACATCACCAGGGTGGCGCCGCCGAGCACCGGCTTGGGAATCTGCTGCAGTACCGCGCCCAGCAGCGGAAACAGACCCAGGGCGAAGAGGATCGCGCCGATGTAGAGGCCGACATGGCGGCTGGCCACGCCGGTCATCTGGATGACCCCGTTGTTCTGCGCGAAGGTGGTGTTGGGGAAGGCGCTGAAGGTGGCCGCCAGCAGGCAGCTGACGCCGTCGCCGAGCACGCCGCCCTTGAGCCGCTGCACGTAGCTCGGGCCTTCGATGGGCTTGCGCGAGAGCATGCAGTTGGCGGTCAGGTCGCCGACCGTTTCGATGGTGCTGATCACGTAGATCAGCGCGACCGGAAGGAACGCCGTCCAGTCGAAGGCGAAACCGAAGCGGAACGGGATCGGCAGGCTGATCAGCGGCAGGTCGGGCAGCGGCTGCGGCACCAGCTTGCCGCTGAACCAGGCGGCCAGGCTGCCGATCGCCAGCCCGATGATGATCGCCGACAGGCGCACCCAGGGGCGGTTGGAACGGTTCAGCAGGATGATGGTGACCAGCACCAGCGCGCCGAGGGCGAGGTTGCGTGGGGCACCGAAGTCCGGTGCGTTGAAGCCGCCGCCGAGGTCGGTGACGCCGACCTTGATCAGGCTTACGCCGATCAGGGTGATGACGATGCCGGTCACCAGTGGGGTGACCAGGCGCTGCAGTCGGCCGATGAAGCGGCTGAGGACGATCTGCACGAAGGCGCCGAAGAAGCACACGCCGAAGATCATCGCGAGGATGTCTTCCGGGCTGCCGCCACGGCTCTTGACGATGAAACCGGCGGAAAGCACCGCGCCGAGGAAGGCGAAGCTGGTGCCCTGCAGGCAGATCATCCCGGCGCCGATGCCGAACGGGCGGCGCGCCTGGATGAAGGTGCCGACCCCGGAGACCATCAGCGCCATGCTGATCAGGTACGGCAGGTGTGCGCCGAGCCCGAGCACCGAGCCGATCACCAGTGGCGGGGTGATGATGCCGACGAAGCTGGCCAGCACGTGTTGCAGTGCGGCGAACACGGCGGCGACGGGGGCCGGGCGGTCTTCCAGTCCGTAGATCAGATCGGGTGCGTTTTCGGATTCGGCGTTCATGCGGTACTCGTGTTGGCTGAGTGGGGCCGTCGTGGGCCTCCGCACTAAGCAAAAAGCTGACCATGTGACCAGCTTTTAGGACTCTGAGCTCTCGCTCATTGCTATTTTATCCTTGTTAATCAAATGGATAAACGTTGAGAAGAGATTGATAAGAATTTTTCCCCCAGCCACGCATAGGCGCGCTACGCACCAGAATGTTGCGAGATGTGTGCGCCGTGGGTGGAGCGGTGGCAGCGCTTTGCGTAACTGTTTCCTCAGCCAGTCGCCGCCAGGGCCTCCAGGAAGCTCTCCAGCACCAGGTGAGGGCGCCGGCCCTTGCGCGTCACCGATGCCAGGCTCAGGTCGTAGAAGCGCGTCCCCGGTTTCAGCGCCCGCAGGCGGCCTTGCTGCACCCACTGCCTCGCGTAGTGATCGGGCAGATAGCCGATGTAGCGCCCGGTGAGGATCAGGAAGGCCATGCCCTCGCGGTCCGAGGCGCTGGCGCTGCAGTTCAGCGCGCCGTAGTGCGCCTGGATTTCGGTGGGCAGGCGGAAGGTCGGCGCGATGGCGTCCTGGTCGTTCAGGCGGCGGTCTTCCAGCGCATCGTCGTCGACGTAGAACAGCGGGTGGCCCACCGCGCAATAGAGCTGCGAACGTTCGCTGTACAGTGGCAGGTATTCCAGGCCGGGCAGGGCGCCGGCCTGCGGCACCACGCCGACGTGCAGGCTGCCGCCGAGCACGCCCTGCTCGACTTCGCTGGGCGGGATCATGCGGATCTGGATGCGCACGTCCGGGCCGCGCTCCTTGAGCCGGGCGAGGGCGTGGGTGATGCGCATCTGCGGCACCGTGACCAGGTTGTCGGTGAGGCCGATGTTCAGCTCGCCGCGCAGGTGGCGGTGCAGCCCGTTGACCTCGGTGCGGAAGGTTTCCAGCGCGCTGAGCACCTGCTGCGACGCCTGGTAGACCTCGCGGCCCTCTTCGGTCAGGGCGAAGCCGGCACGGCCGCGCTGGCACAGACGCAGGCCGAGGCGCTGTTCCAGATCGCTCATCTGCTGGCTGATCGCCGAACGGCCGATGCCCAGCGCGCCCTCGGCGGCGGAAAAGCCGCCGCATTCCACCACGCTGCGAAACAGCCTGAGCAGACGGATATCGAAGTCGCTGACCTGGGCCAGCGGGTCGGGGCGGCGGATACTCATGCGAGGCTCTCTTGCGTAGGGTGCGCCGCGCGCACCGAGGCTTTTGCAGGGGGCTGCAATTGTTTAGCGGTTGGTAAACCGAAGATAGGAATAATCGGATTTTAGAGAATCTATGCGCGTGTCACTGTCGCCGGCAAGTGCTATTCCGTAGAGGCGAGCCAGCCGCCGCTGCTACGACTCCCTGTCCGCCTTCGCGAGGATTCGCCGATGAACATGCCGCAGACCGCCACTCCACCCCTGGCCAGCCAGCTCAAGCTCTACGCCCACTGGATGCCGTTCACCGCCAACCGCGCATTCCAGAAGGACCCGCGGATCATCGTCGGCGCCGAAGGCAGCTACCTGTTCGACGACAAGGGCCGCAAGATCTACGACAGCCTCTCCGGCCTGTGGACCTGCGGTGCCGGGCACACGCGCAAGGAAATCCAGGAAGCGGTGGCCAAACAGCTCGGCACGCTCGACTACTCGCCGGGCTTCCAGCACGGCCACCCGCTGTCGTTCCAGCTGGCCGAGAAGATCGCCGAGCTGACGCCGGGCGAACTCAACCACGTCTTCTATACCAACTCCGGTTCCGAGTGCGCCGACACCGCGGTGAAGATGGCGCGCGCATACTGGCGCCTGAAGGGCCAGCCGGCGAAGACCAAGCTGATCGGCCGCGCCCGTGGCTACCACGGGGTGAACATCGCCGGCACCGCGCTCGGCGGCATCGGCGGCAACCGCAAGATGTTCGGCCAGTTGATGGATGCCGACCACCTGCCGCATACCCTGCAGCCGGGCATGGCGTTCACCCGCGGCATGGCGCAGACCGGCGGCGTGGAGCTGGCCAACGAGCTGCTCAAGCTGATCGAACTGCACGACGCCTCGAACATCGCCGCGGTGATCGTCGAACCGATGTCCGGCTCGGCCGGCGTCATCGTGCCGCCCACCGGCTACCTGCAGCGCCTGCGCGAAATCTGCGACGCCCACAACATCCTGCTGATCTTCGACGAAGTGATCACCGGTTTCGGGCGCATGGGCAAGGCCACCGGCGCCGAGTATTTCGGCGTTACCCCGGACATCATGAACGTCGCCAAACAGATCACCAACGGCGCGATTCCGCTCGGCGCGGTGATCGCCAGTCGCGAGATCTACCAGACCTTCATGGGGCAGGCCACGCCCGACTACGCGGTGGAATTCGGCCACGGCTACACCTACTCCGCGCACCCGGTAGCCTGCGCCGCCGGCCTCGCCTCGCTGGAACTGCTGGCCAAGGAAAACCTGGTCCAGCAGTCGCTGGAACTGGCGCCGCACTTCGAGAAGGCGCTGCACGGAGTGAAAGGCGCCAGCCACGTGGTAGACATCCGCAACTGCGGCCTGGCCGGCGCGATCCAGATCGCCCCGCGTGACGGCGACGCCATCGTGCGTCCCTTCGAGATCGGCCTGAAGCTCTGGGCTGAGGGCTTTTACGTGCGCTTCGGCGGCGACACCCTGCAGTTCGGGCCGACCTTCAACGCCAAGCCGGAAGACCTCGACCGCTTGATGAGCGCCGTCGGTGACGCGCTGAACAGCGTCGCCTGATTCCCAGGGCGGGGCGACCAGATCGCCCCGCAATCCAACTCCTCGCAAACGCGTGAACGCCCTTGCGGAGCGACGCGGCGGCACGAGCCCCGCGCCTTACACGCCTTAACAAGAGAACCGGACATGAGCCACATCCAGCACCTGATCAACGGTGAGTTCGTCACCGACACCGGCCGCACCGCCAACGTCTTCAACCCGTCCACCGGCGAAGCCATCCACAAGGTGCCGCTCGCCAGCCGCGCCACCGTGCAGCAGGCCATCGACGCCGCCAAGGCCGCCTTTCCGGCCTGGCGCAACACCCCGGCGGCCAAGCGCGCCCAGGTGATGTTCCGCTTCAAGCAACTGCTGGAGCAGAACGAGGCGAAGATCGCCGAGCTGATCAGCCAGGAGCACGGCAAGACCCTCGAGGACGCCGCCGGCGAACTCAAGCGCGGCATCGAGAACGTCGAATACGCCAGCGCCGCCCCGGAAATCCTCAAGGGCGAGTACAGCCGCAACGCCGGCCCGAACATCGACGCCTGGAGCGACTTCCAGCCGCTCGGCGTGGTCGCCGGCATCACCCCGTTCAACTTCCCGGCGATGGTCCCGCTGTGGATGTACCCGCTGGCCATCGCCTGCGGCAACTGCTTCATTCTCAAGCCTTCCGAGCGCGATCCCAGCTCCACCCTGCTGATCGCCGAGCTGCTGCAGCGCGCCGGCCTGCCCAAGGGCGTGCTCAACGTCGTGCACGGCGACAAGGAAGCGGTGGACGCGCTGATCGAAGCGCCGGAGGTAAAGGCCATCAGCTTCGTCGGCTCCACGCCGATCGCCGAGTACATCTACAGCGAAGGCGCCAAGCGCGGCAAACGCGTACAGGCCCTCGGCGGCGCGAAGAACCATGCGGTGCTGATGCCCGACGCCGACCTCGACAACGCCGTCAGCGCGCTGATGGGCGCCGCCTACGGCTCCTGCGGCGAACGCTGCATGGCGATCTCCGTCGCCGTCTGCGTCGGCGACCAGATCGCCGATGCGCTGGTCGAGAAGATCGTCCCGCAGATCAAGGGCCTGAAGATCGGTGCCGGCACCAACTGCGGCCTGGACATGGGCCCGCTGGTTACCGCCGCCGCGCGTGACAAGGTGGTCGGCTACATCGACGACGGCGTCGCCGCCGGCGCCGAGCTGGTGGTGGACGGCCGCGGCTACCGCGTCGCCGGCAACGAGGACGGCTATTTCGTCGGCGGTACGCTGTTCGACCGCGTGACCCCGCAGATGCGCATCTACAAGGAAGAGATCTTCGGCCCGGTGCTGTGCATCGTCCGCGTCGACAGCCTGGAAGACGCCATGCAACTGATCAACGACCACGAATACGGTAACGGCACCTGCATCTTCACCCGCGACGGCGAAGCGGCGCGGCTGTTCTGCGACGAGATCGAAGTCGGCATGGTTGGCGTCAACGTACCGCTGCCGGTCCCGGTGGCCTACCACAGCTTCGGCGGCTGGAAGCGCTCGCTGTTCGGCGACCTCCACGCCTATGGCCCGGACGGCGTGCGCTTCTACACCCGGCGCAAATCCATCACCCAGCGCTGGCCACAACGCGCCAGCCACGAAGCCGCGCAATTCGCCTTCCCGAGCAACAACTCCTGAGTAGGCGGTGAATGAAAAAGGCCAGTCGGGAGACTGGCCTTTTCGTTTGCGTCGACGTTGTCATGGGTCGATCAGCGAGTGGACCGGGTCATCCATCGTCAGTGCTATTTGCTCTTCCAATTTTGCACATACAACGACTTTCCTCCCGTAGCTTCGTAGGATGGGTCGAGCGAAGCGACACCCGGGCGCGCGGCGATGGGTTTTGCTGCGCTCGGCCATCCTACGGGCCTGCTCCACGCATAGGATTAGCCATTTTCCAGCCAAGAGCGCGTGACGTGCGTGAGGCTGATGCTGATCAGGTTAAGAAAGGCCAGTCGAGAGACTGGCCTTTTCATCTGCGTGCGCTGTGGGGACGGCTCAGTCGACCCACTCCAGAACCATCTGCTCCAGTTCCTCGCGGGTGACCTGGCGGGCCTTGAGGATGCGTATCAGGTCTTCCTTGCTCAGCGGATAATCAGCGAGCAGCCCCTTCAGGTCATCGGTGTCCACGGCGAAAAGCTGCAGCGGTGGAGCAGCCTCGTTAGGCGCGAGACGCTCCATCGACAGTCGGCCGTTGACCATCACCTGGAGCGCGTAAATTTCGGGGCCTTCTTCCAGTGCGTACTGATGGTAGAGCACTGTTTCTGAGGGCAACAGGTAGTACGGCTGGCCGAGTGGGGTAGAGATCAGCGCAGGCTCTTTCAGGCGAAAAGCGAGGGTTTTATCCATGTCGGGGGCTCTCAGGTGAGTGATCGCGAGGGTGAGGGCTGCGGCGGATAATGCGGCGGCCAGATGAGTGATACCTGCTTTCATTGCCTGCTCCCGTAGGTGTCGATCCTTTCGGCTGGCAGGCGTTTGTTGGCCGCGAGCATCGCGCGCAGGTCTTCGGGCATGAACAGCTGTGCCGGCCAGCCGCTGACTCGTGCTGCGGCACGCTCCACTAGGCTCATTCCGCGGCCCTGATTGTGCCTGGCCGTTTCCTGCTCCAACTGCGGCAGCGCCAAGCGCGCGCCGGCCATGGATAGGGTCACGCAGTTGTTGCTCAGCGCATGATAATCGTCCTGCAGGCGGTACTCGGCCATGTATTTGCCGGATGCCCGCAGAGGCTTACGCCCAGCCAGCAGTGCATCGAAGTGAAGGTTGATCGCCCGTGCCTTCGCCTCGGGTACCGGATAGTGGAAGCCGGCAGTAACGCGCTTGTAGCTGTTCTGGCTGGCGATGTAGCGAGAGAAGTCACTCCATACCCGCAGGCGACCTTCGCCGGTCGGGCCTTTCTCGCCCGCATATCTACCGAAATCGTAAACATGATCGGTGCCCTCGGTCGTCACCCGCAGTGCGACGTGACCGTAGGTGTGCTCCTTTCCCTGCGCGTCGGTATAGGGGCCGCCGATCAGCAGTTCCAGCGAGGCCGGCTTGACGACGATGGGCGTATGCGCGCCGGTTTTGACTGCCAGGCCGCTTCTGGCCTGACCGTGGGTACTGTCCATGTTCGTGACGTCCTTGTCGGGTATGCGGGAGCGCTCAGACGCTGCGGGTGATGCCCAGGCGCGGGAACTGCAGCGTGCAGCCGCCGCGCCTCACGCCGTCCAGGCGCGCATGGCCGTTAGCATCCAGGGCGCCCTGATGGGTGGCGCCGGCGCTGTCGGTCAGCACGTAGGCTTCGCCGGCGTAGGCGCTGCCGTGAATGTCGTGCAGGTCGAAGCTGACCCAGGTCGGCGTGTCGCGCAGGTGATCGAGGAACGACACCGGCGCGAAGCTGGCGCCGCTGCCCACCAGCACGTTCCCCGAGCCGGAAACGATCGCGCCGCCGTGCGCGGTGGCGCTGCCGAGGTAGGCGATCGGTTTGCCGTTGACGTAGATGCCCGGCACGCCGGTGCTGATCGCGTCGCCGCAGCCGGTGGGGTCGCCGATCCGCGCGGCGGGCAGGTGGTTGATCAGTACATCGGGGGAGCCGGCGCTGATCGGGTTGGGCCCGTGCCCGGGCTTTGGGCAGGCGTCGGTATCGGAAACGCGTGCGGCGGGTTTTCCTGACATGGCGAGCTCCTTGTCTGTCGGTACGGCGTTTGCCGCGATCGCCCCGATCCCTGGGGCCTGGTCAAGTTGCCAGCTTTACGTGCTCCGGGCCTGATCCACGTCAGGCCGCGGGAACACGCGCGGCGTGCGATGCGACGGGCTTCACGATTGCGCATGGGGGCAGGCGACGTCGCAGACACATGGCGCGCCGACGGCGAGGTTGCCCTGCGAGCGGCATTGCGGCACTTCTATTGCTTGTGTCCGTCACATCAGCACAACCTGGGTGCGCTTTACTCACGCACACCCTTCGATGATCTAAGGACCAGATCCGATGTACCTGTCTTTTCGCGACCTTGTCGCCCGTCTGCCTCGTGCGCTGCCCGTGCGCGCGGGTTGGTTGCTGCTACCGCTGCTGCTGGCGCTGACGGGCGGCTGCGCCCGGCATCAGGACCACCAGGCGTTCGTCGGCAACAAGAGCCCGGTCAAGCCCAGCGAGTTCTTCCAGACCCATTCCGACCGCCTGGCCACGATCGCCATGCGCAACAACCTGAACAGCCTCTACCAGTTGCTCGACAAGCTCTACCGGCGTAACCCGCGGGAATGGCGCAAGACCGGCCTGCCGAGCATCGAGGCGGCGGAGAAACGCGTGCAGATGGGCATCGAGAGGGACCAGCCGCTGGCTTCGCTCGGCGGGCGCAAGGACGTGGCGGCGCTCAGCTATGCGCTGAGCAACGAGTTCCAGGGCGACCGCGTCGGCGCTTTCATCTACGCCGTCGGCAGCATGCTGATCACCGCCCACGGCGGCAGTACCGAGTTCTACCTCACCGACTCGCTGAGCGCGCAGTTCATCAACAACGCCGCGCGCAACATCGAGAAGGCCACCTGGATGCTGACCAGCCGGCGCGACCTGCAGGGCAATCCGTGGCTGCTCTCCAACGAGATTTCCGCCGATGCGCGCAACCTCAGCTTCGCCGTGGAGTTCGGCAAGATCGTCGCGCGACTGGACTTGCTCAGCGACGTGCTCGACGAGCGTTACCGGCGCATCGGCGTCAATTACGCCCAGGGCCTGCTGTTCCTCAACTTCCTGCCGGTGCAGTAGCGCCTGCCGCTTTTGCGGCCGGCAACTACGCTGATGTTGGCCCTGATTGCCTGCCCTCATCAAAAGCCGCGGCGGGCCGATACCCTCGACCAGAACGCGTCCCCGTAGCGTTTGGCCCCCCGGAAGGCTGCCCAGCATGAACGCACTGCATACCATCAAGGCTCGCTACACCCTGACCTTCGTCGTCTTCATCGTTCTGCTGGTGATCGCCACGGTGCTCGGCATCCGCCGGTTCGTCACGCCGATGCTGGTGGATGCCGGCAAGCAGATCACCCTGGCGCAGGTCGGCGAGATCGGCTCGCGGATCAAGCTGGAGCTGGCCCAGGTCCAGGCCCAGTCGCGCAGCATCACGCAGACCATCCCGCTGCTCGACAGCGACACGATCGACCGCGTGCTGCCTGGGCTGGTCGACCAGTACGGCGACGCCAAGGTGTTCGGCGGCGGTATCTGGCCGCTGCCGGACAAGCGCACGCCGGGGCGCGCCAAGCACAGCACGTTCTACCACCGCGATGCCTCGGGAAAGCTGACGCTCAACGAGCACTGGAACTCCGCCGAATCGCTCAACTACTTCGAGCAGCCCTGGCATCGCGCCGGCATGCAGGCCCCGCGCGGTCATTGCGCGTGGGCCGCGGCCTACCAGGACGAAGCCAGCGCCGAACCGCGCACCAACTGCGCGATGACCCTCTACAAGGACGGCGAGCCCTACGGCGTGTCCACCATCGACCTGACGCTGGGCTTCTTCAACGCGCTGGTGGCGCAGAAGGAGAAGGACATCCACGGCGAGGTCATGGTGGTCGAGGCCGACGGCAAGATCCTCAGCAACCAGCCGGAGATCAGCGGCAACATCGTGCTGAAGAATGTCTCCGACCTGGCCGCTCAGTCGCCCTTCATCGCCACCGTTCAGGCGGCGCTGAAGGTGCCGAACCGTGCCGAGCGCTATGAAAGCGAGTACGAAAGCGCCGGCGGCGAAGACTTCACCTTCTTCCTTTCGCCCATCGAGGGCACGCCCTGGCTGCTGGCCGCGGCGTTGCCGACCAGCCACCTGACGGCCAAGAGCGACACCGTGCTGAAGACCCTCAGCTGGCTGCAGATTCCCATGGTGATCGTGCTGCTGCTGTTGATGCTGTTCGCCCTCGGCCAGTTGATGGGCCGCCTGGGGGTGCTCAAGGCGAACATCGACTCGCTCTCCGCCGGCGACGCCGACCTGACCCGGCGCATCGCCCTCAAGGGCCACGACGAGGTCGACGACGTGGGCGTATCGGTCAACCGCTTCATCGAGTACCTGCAGAACATGATGATCGACGTGAGCAAGGCGACGACCCAGATCGCCAGCGAGATCGATCACCTCAAGCAGCTGTCGCAGCAGACCAACCTGGCGCTGTCGCGGCACGCGTCGGAGACCGATCAGGCGGTGACGGCGATCACCGAAATGAGCTCCACCGCCGACTCGGTGGCGCAGAGCGCCACGGAAACCGCCAGTTTCACCCAGCGCGCCAACATGAACGCGCAGAGCACCCGCGAGGTGGTGGAAGACGCGGCGGGCAGCGTGCGGGCGCTGGTCGACGAAGTGGACGCCGCCACCGCCAAGGTGCAGGCGATGCAGGACGATGCGCAGCGCATCAACACCGTGCTCGGGGTGATCGGCGAAATCGCCGGGCAGACCAACCTGCTGGCCCTCAACGCGGCCATCGAGGCGGCCCGCGCCGGTGAGCAGGGTCGCGGTTTCGCCGTGGTCGCCGACGAGGTCCGCGCGCTGGCCGGGCGCACGCAGCAGAGCACCTCGGAGATCAACGACATGCTCACGCGCCTGCAGCAGGGCGTCAGTTCCGCGGTCAGCGCCATGGAGAAGACCAAGTCCAGCTGCCAGGCGACGGCCGACAACACCGCCCGGGTTACCCAGGGTCTCGACGAGATGGTCACCTCGGTGGTGCACATCACCGACCTCAGCACGCAGATCGCCACCGCCGCCGAGGAGCAGAGCGCGGTGTCCGAGGAAATCAACAGGAACATGGTGGCGGTGCGCGAGCTGGTCGAGGAACTGGTCGGCAGCGGCGTCAGCGTCGACCGCAGCACCGAAGGGCTGATGAGTTCCAACCAGCGGCTGATCGCGCTGGTGCAGCGCTTCAGGGTGCACTGAGAAGCTGCCCGGGATCGGGCGCCTTCTCATTTCACAACGCGAAAACGCTGCCTCAACGGGTGTCTTCGCCTTGCTTGGCGTTCTCGCCGGATCGTGAACAGCTTCCGGTCGTCGGAATTTCGCCTTGCTGGATACGGCCGGTCGGCGCGGTGCGCGTCTCGCGCGTTTCGCATCGACGCTTTCCTTGACGTGGGTCCGCCAGTGTCGCGGTGCCGCGCGGCATAGTCGGCGGCGGCGCGGGCTATCGGCTCGCGGTAAAGGACGACTCCCGATGCGTATTCCGTTTCTCCTGCTGATCGGCCTGCTGGCCTTCGGCGCGCACGCCGGCGACGAAGACGCGATGGCGCGCTTCAACTACCTGATGGGCGACGCCACGCTGCGCCAGAAGGCCTACGAGGCCGGCCAGGAGCGCATCGTCCTGTGCGGGCATTGCCACGGCAAGGACGGCAACAGCAAGCGCGACTACATCCCCAACCTGGCGGCGCAGAATCCGCTGTACCTGTTCCGCTCGTTCGAGAAGTTCGCCGACGGCGAGCGCAACAACTACGTCATGTCGAGCCTGGCGAAGTCGCTGAGCCTGGAGGAGCGCGTCGACATCGCCATCTACTTCAGCCAGCAGAAGGTCGTGCCGTTGCCGGCGGTTGGCGACGCGGCGCAGCGCGCGCACGGCAAGGCGCTGTTCGACAGCGTCTGCCATGCCTGTCACGGCCCCCGTGGCGAAGGTCAGGAAAAGGCCCCGCGCCTGGCCGGGCAGTCGGCGGAGTACGTGCGCCTGGCGCTGACCCGCTACCACGACAAGGACCCGCGCCGGGCGTTGTCGGTGATGTACTCGGTGGCCGCCGGCCTCACGCCGGATGATATCGAAGGCGTCGCCGCCTACGTCCAGCAACTGACACCCTGAGTGATCGGCGAAAAAAAGCCCGGCATCGGCCGGGCTTTTTTGTGCGCGATCTGCATCAGACCTTGCGGACGAACTCCGACTTGAGCTTCATCGCGCCGATGCCGTCGATCTTGCAGTCGATGTCGTGGTCGCCGTCGACGAGGCGGATGCCCTTGACCTTGGTGCCGACCTTGACCACCAGCGAGGAGCCCTTGACCTTGAGGTCCTTGATCACGCTGACGGTGTCGCCGTCCTGCAGGACGTTGCCGACCGAGTCCTTGATCACCTTCGCGTCCTCGCCGGGCGCGGCTTCGGCGCTGGCCGACCATTCGTGGGCGCACTCCGGGCACACCAGCATCGCGCCGTCTTGATAGGTGTATTCGGAATTGCACTGGGGGCAGGCTGGCAGGGTGCTCACGAAGAGGCTCCTTGTTCGGATGGCGAAAGGCCGCGGATTGTATAGGGTTTTGTCGCCCTTGGCGTCGCGGCCGGGCTATCGCCCTTGGAGAAGTCAGTCCGCAGCGGCCTTCTTCCGACCGAGCTGGCGGCCGAGGGCGATGCCGGGCTTTTCAACCAGGCGGTGGAGTATCTCCGAACCGACCAGGGTCAGCAGCAGCGTGCCGCTCAGGGTAAGGGTGAAGGTCTGCCAGGAAGAAAGACCCATATGACTCTTCACCACCAGGCAGAGCACCAGGTTCACGATCACCCAGTGCAGGATGTAGACCGAATAGGAACGCAGCCCGGCCTGCGCGGCCACGCGACTGTCCAGTGCCCGGCGGAGCAGGAAGACGATCGGGTCGTTGCTGGCCAGGGCCTTGTCGCTTAGCAGCGCATAGCTCATCAGTACCAGCCAGCCGACCAGCGGCATCAACTGAGGTGCGCCCAGCGCCAGCAGAATCGCACCGACCACGAGCGGCGTGGGGTAGCGCTCCAGCGTGCCGACCCGCTCGATCGCCAGGCGTGTGCCTATGCCCACCAGAAAATAACCGATCGACCCGGGCAGGATGCTTGGCAGGGAGAACTCGCCGAACAGACCCTTGCGGTAGGCCAGGTAGCCGAACACGGCGGCACCGAGGACCACCGGCTGCCAGCGTCGATGGCGCAGGCCCTGGACCAGCAGCGGCGCCAGCAGGTAAAACTGCCACTCCAGCGACACGCTCCAGGCCGGCGTGAGAAAGAAGTACTCGGACTCGTCGAGCAGATTGTTGGGTATCACACCATGAAGCAGCAGGGCGTGCCAGAACACATGCCAGCCCAGATGCCCATGGGTGACTTCCGCGGCCTGCCGCAGGTAATGCTGGGCCAGCACGGCGTCCTGCCACTCCAGGGAGTCCATCGCCTCGAAGCCCAGCGGCAGAATCCATATTCCCGCCGCCAGCGCGACCAGGTAGGCCGGGTACAGGCGCAGCAGGCGCCGGCCGATGTACAGCGGATAAGGTTCGGCCTTGACCAGCAGCAGGTGGGAGATGACGAAGCCGCTGATGATGATGAACAGGCTGACCGCCCAGTCGCCGGCGGCGTTCACCGCGTTGAGCTGCGGCCATGCCTGACGCACGCCGGTCAGCGCGACCACGTGAGCCAGTACCACGAGCCAGGCCAGCCAGCCTCTGGCGCCTTCGATTCCACGAAATGTCTGCATCGCACTCCCCAATGTCCTTGCCGGGGAGGCGCTATCCATCAAGCTGGCACTTTGCCTCCCTAGGATGGGAAGAGAAGCGTCACGGGAAGTTTCATGGCGGGGACGAATGGTGTTGCGGTTGCTGACTAATGGCGCAGCTCCACAACTCCACGGCCGGCTGGCTTGCCCGCGGCGGGCCGGTCCAATGGGCGAGGGGCCGGCAGGCCCCGGCCACGCACAGTTCGAAATCGCCAGCCTCCGGCGTGCGGCCCAGGCGAAGGGGCTGCAGCGCCGGCAGGTCGCGCCGGTAGTGCCAGCTGCCGTCACGGAGCACCGCACCGTCGGGAATCTCCATGCCCGCCCCGCTTCCGCGAACCCGCGCCTCGCCGAGGTGAAGGCCCTCGGCGTCGAGGTGGTAGTCCTCCTCCCAGCGAATCTTCTCGATAGTGTGACGCCAGGCCAGGGTGAAGTCGGCTGTTGGCTCCTGCGCCCACACCGCCCCGGCCAGACCGATGCACAGACCGATCAAGGCGCAACCGGCAGCGGCGTCCTGCGCGCACGCCAGAGATGCTGGGCGACCAGGGCGATGCCGAGGGCGAAGCCGACGACGTCGCTGATCGGTGCTGCCAGCAGCAGCGCGACACCGGCTGCGAATGCCAGCAGTCGCTCCCAGGCAGGCAGCCGCACCTGCAGGAAACCGACCACCGCGGCGCCCCAGAGGGCCACGGCGAACGCGCTTTTGACCAGCATGTACAGGGTGTCCAGCAGGCTGTCGCCCTGCATCATAAGGGCCGGGTCGTAGACCGCCATGAACGGCACGGCGAAGCCGGCAGCGGCGATGCGGATCGCCCACAGGCTGATCTTGAAGCCGCTCTCCTTGGCGATTGGCGCGGCGGCGAAGCAGGCCAGGGCCACTGGAGGCGTAAGGTCGGCCATCAGGCCGAAATAGAAGACGAACATGTGCGAGACGATCAGCGGTACCCCAAGGTCGAGCAGAGCCGGCGCGGCGATGGCGCTGGTGATGATGTAGTTGGGGATGGTCGGGATGCCCATGCCGAGGATGAGGCAGGTGATCATCGTCAGCACCAGCGAAAGGAACAGGTTGTTCTGCCCGATGGCCAGGATATAACCGGCGAAGGTGGTGGCGATGCCGGTCAGCGAGACCACGCCGATGATCACCCCGACCAACGTGCAGGCAATGCCCACGGCCACCGAGTGGCGGGCACCTTCGGCGAGCGCCCGCACGCAGGCGCGCAGGGTCTCGCGGCCACCCTTGACGAACCAGCAGGCCACCACCAGCAGGCCGATGACGCCGAACACCACGCCGATGCCGAGCTGGAAGAATCCGGCGCAGAGCACGCCGAGGACGATCCAGAAGATCAGGCGCAAGGCCGTTGAGGACACCCGCAGGATGATTGCCGAGCCGAGGATGACGATGGCGGTCAGCGCCAGGCCGATGGTTCCGGAGAACATCGGCGTGCGTCCGGAGAACAGCAGGTAGATCAGGACCAGCAGCGGAATCAGCAGGTACCAGCGTTCCTTCACCGCGGCCCAGGCGCTTGGGCACTGGTCTTTCGGCAGGCCCTTGAGGTTGGCCCGGCGGGCTTCCAGATGGACCATCCAGAACACCGCACCGAAGTACAGCAGCGCCGGTATCAGGGCCGCCTTGGCCACCTCGACGTAGGGCACGTTGATGGTTTCGGCCATGATGAAGGCCACCGCGCCCATCACCGGCGGCATCAGCTGGCTGCCCATGCTGGCGGTCGCCTCCACCGCGCCGGCAAATGCCGGGCGATAGCCGAAGCGTTTCATCAGCGGGATGGTGAACTGCCCGGTGGTGACCACGTTGGCCACGCCGGAGCCGGTGATGGTGCCCATCAGTGCCGAGGACACCACCGAGACCTTGGCCGGTCCGCCAAGCTTGTGGCCGAACAGGCCCATCGCGAAATCGGTGAACAGCTTGATCATCCCGGCCTGCTCGAGGAAGGCGCCGAACAGAATGAACAGGAAGATGTAGGTCGCCGATACGTACACCGGCGTGCCGTAGAAGCCTTCGGTGCCGAAGGCCAGCTGGTTGACGATCTGGTCGAAGCCGTAGCCACGATGCGCCAGGTCGCCGGGCAGGTATTCACCCAGCAGGCCGTAGGCAAGAAAGATGGCGCAAATCAGCGGCAGGGCGATGCCCATCACGCGGCGTGCCGCTTCGAATACCAGCACCGTGAGCAGGATGCCAATGGCCATGTCCGCGTGGGTAAGATCGCCCGAGCGCTGGATCAGGTCGGCCTCGAAATACCATTGGTAGAACGCCGTCGCCATGCCGGCTAGGCCGAGCAGCCAGGCCAGCGGCTGCCAGGGGCGTGCATGACCGCGCAGCGGGTAGCTGAGGAAGACCATCAGCAGCAGAAAGCCAACGTGGGTGGCGCGCAATACCTGCGTGGATACCAGCGGAAAGGCGGCGGTAAGGACCTGGAAGGTGGAAAACAGCAGGGCGACGGCGAACAGCGTCTTGGGCCAATGCTCAGCGTCCGCTGCCAGGCCGTGCGAGGTCTCGCTCATGATTTCACTCCGAAACAGCTGGCGGGCGACCCCGATCAGGGCCGCCCGCGATGGCGGGACAAGGGCAGACTAGAACTGCAGTCCCTTCTCCTTGTAGTAGCGCTCGGCGCCCGGATGCAGCGGGATCGGCAGGTTCTTCGTGGCGTTCTCCAGGGAAATGTCCTTTGCCGCGGAGTGGGAAGTGGCCAGCCGGGGCAGGTTCTCGAACATCTGCTTGGTCATCTGGTACGCCAGTTCGTCGCTGACGCCCTTGTGCGTGACGAGGATGTTGACGATGGCTACGGTGGGAACGGCGGCATCCTGGCCGTCATAGGTGCCGGCCGGAATGGTGCTGGGAATGTAGGCGGCGTTGCCAATCTTCTCCACCACCTCCGTGGGGATCGGCACGAAGGCGATCTTCATGGTCGAGGCGAGATCGCGGATCGCCGCCATGCCCAGGCCGGACGACTGCAGGGTGGCGTCGAGCTGGCGGTTCTTGATCAGCTCGACGGATTCGGCGAACGGAAGGTACTCGACCTTCCCCATGTCCCCGTAGGTCAGTCCCGCAGCCTTGAAGATCGCCCGCGCGTTCAGCTCGGTGCCGGATTTCGGCGCGCCGACCGAGATGCGCTTGCCCTTCAGGTCAGCCAGGGTCTTGATCCCGGAATCCGCGCTGGCAACGATCTGGATGTAGTTGGAGTACGTTCCGGCGATGGCGCGCAGGTTCTTCAAGGGTTTCTTGAAGCCGGCATCCTCGACGCCGTCCCAGGCGTCCGACACCGAGTCGCCGAGGGCGAAGGCCAGTTCGCCGCGTTTGGCTTCGAGCAGGGTGAGGTTCTCCACCGAGGCCTTGGTCGCCTGGACGGAGGTTTTCGCGCCGTCGATGTGCTGGCTGTAGATCTGCGACAGGCCGACTCCGACGGGGTAGTAAACGCCGCTGGTGCCGCCGGTGAGGATATTGATGAAGTCGGATGCGGCGAAAGCCGTGGTGCTGAGGGTCAGGGCGGTCGCGACAGCGAGTAGCCCTGCACGTTTGCGCAAGTACATGGTGCCTCCAGGATTCTTGTAATTGTCGGGCAGGCCCGAAACTACCCCACTCGGGCGCTCGCGTCGACCGTTCGGCTATCGCCAAAAGTCGTAGAAGGCCGAGGCTAGACGGCGGACAGCTGCCCCGCGAGGCCTGCGCGGCGGAAGTGCTCGACTACGAAGTCGACGAACGCGCGGGTCTTGGCCGGCAGGATGCGCTGCGCGGGGAAGTAGAGGCTCAGCGCTCCGCCGTCCACATACCACTCCGGCAGCACGCGGCGCAGGCGGCCGTCGTTCAGGTACGCCGCCGCGTGCGGCAGGCTGACCAGCGCCACCCCGTAGCCCAGGCTGGCGGCCAGGCACGCGGCGCCGGGATCGCTCAGGGTCATGCGCGGCTTCAGCGTGACTGGCGCCTGTTGGTTGTCGCGGGTGCGCAGCGGCCAGGTGCGGATGCGCCCGGTCTGTGGCGAGCGGATCAGGATGCCGTCAAGCGCCGCCAGATCCTGCGGATGCCGCGGCTCGGCGCCGTCGGCGAAGTAGTCAGGGGCGGCCACCAGCGCGCGATGGGCCGGGGCGAGCTCGCGGGCGATCACGCCGGGCGGTAGCTCGAAGCCGCCGCCCATGGCGGCGTCGAAGCCCAGGCCGATGAGGTCGACCTGGCGATTT